>JAKITY010000072.1 GCA_021647835.1 Flavobacteriaceae bacterium
TACACATGTTTGTTCATGGAATATTGGCGTATATTTTGGTTGGAGAATGGTCGAATTTCCTATTGCCAATAATTGTAATGATAATTCATTTTTTAATTGATGTATTTAAAATTTATCAGAAAAAAAAGAAAGTAAAATGGTTTTTGATAGATCAATTATTGCATGTTATTTCCTTATTTTTGATATGGCTCTTTTTTTATCAACAACAAGAAAAGCTGTATCAACAAACATTAATTTTACTAGAATCAATGCAGTTTTGGTTGGTTTTATTAGGCTATATTTTAATTTTAAATCCGACAGCAATTGTTATTTATCATTTAACAAAAAAATGGAGTAAAGAAATTAAAGATTCTGAAAAATCGAAGAAAAAAGGATTAGAAGATGCTGGAAAATGGATTGGAATATTGGAGCGTTTGTTAATTTTGACTTTTATTTTAGTAGGTCAATTTTCGGCAATAGGATTTTTATTAGCAGCAAAATCTATTTTTAGATTTGGAGATTTAACAGGAAAAAAGAATCGAAAACTAACAGAATATGTGCTGATTGGTACATTGTTGAGCTTTACAATTACCATAATTATCGGATTAATATTAAAACTATTTTTATACTAAATGAAACCAACACCGCAAGAATTACAAATATTAGCAAAAGAAACGCATGCTGAAACGAAAAAGTATTTTCAGAAATTAAAAAAGCGTCAGCAGAAAAGATTGGATCCTTTGATGCAAGAATTGCACAAAAAAGAATTTGAAAAAACGGATTGCTTGACTTGTGGAAACTGTTGTAAGACTTCAAGTCCAATAGTTACAGAAAAAGATATTCAGCGTATTGCAAAGTATTTACGTATAAAAGAAGTCAAGTTTGTTGAGCAATATTTAGAACGAGATGGCGATGATTTTTATGTAATGCAAACAATTCCTTGTACTTTTTTAGATACCGATAACTCATGTTTTATATATGATGTAAGACCAAAAGCGTGTAAAGAGTATCCGCATACTGATAGACGAAAATTTATTCAAATTACTGATTTGACGCTTAAAAATATTGAAATTTGTCCTGCAACCTACAATATTATTGAAGAATTGAAGAAGAAGTTACCTTTGTGATTACTCATAAATCAAATATTTCTGACGTATTTTTTTAAAATTTTTAATATCTTTTTGCCAAGAAGTGTGAATTTTTTTTGCAGATAAGCCTTGTTCTATTTGCTGCTGTAGTTTTTTAGTTCCTGCATGAATGGTAAAAGTTTTTCCAAAGAATTTTTCTTCTTTTGGTGTTTTTTGATAAGCATCAATCAACCATTTTAGGTTTACAGTACTTATTTTTTTTACACTTCTTAAATCTACTCCATTACAAGTTTCCCCTTTATGTTTTGGGTATTTTGAGCCAAAATTTGGATTTGGAGTATATGAGAAATCATCAGAAGGAAAGAAAGGAGCACCATATCGTTGGAATTGAAACTCCGTTCCACGTCCTGCATTAATAGTAGTTCCTTCAAAAAAACCAAGACTTGGGTATAGGTTTATAGACGTGTCATTCGGTAAATTTGGTGAAGGTCTAATGGCTAAATGAACCTCAGAATTGTGCGTGTAATTTTTAAGTTTAATCACAGTTAAGTCGCATTTTAAATTATTTTTAAGCCAATTTTCGCCATTTATCATTTGTGCATATTCGCCAATTGTCATTCCGTAAACCAGCGGAACAGGATGCATTCCAAGAAAACTTTTATGTTCAATTTCTAAGGTTGGACCATCAACATAGTGACCATTCGGATTTGGTCTATCCAATACAATTAAAGGAATTTTTGCCTCTGCACATGCTTCCATTACATAGCTTAGGGTTGATATATATGTGTAAAATCGCACTCCAACATCTTGAATATCAAAAACGACAGCATCTAAACCTTTTAATTGTTCTTGTGTTGGTTTCTTATTTTTCCCATGAAGAGAAACAATAGGTAAACCAGTTTTAAGGTCTTTACTATCTGACACTTTCTCTCCAGCATCTGCCTTTCCTCTAAAACCATGTTCTGGAGAAAACACTTTTTGAACTTTGATGTTATAATTTGCATTCAGATAATCAACTAAGTGATATTGTGTTATTCCGCTTTCCATCGTACTATTATCAACTCTTATCCGTTTTAAAACATTGATAACAGATGTTTGATTGGCAACAATTGCAATGTTTTTGTTTTTGATAAGTGAAATATATTCTGATATTCTGTCCGCACCAACGATAATTGGTTCTTTAATTTGAATTTCTGTGGTGATAGTATCTTTTCTTGTTTTATTTTCTGATGATTTTGAAGTCTGTTTATTAGCGCATGAAATCAAGAGTAAAAGCATCAGTATAACCGAAAAGAAATATGTATTTTTGAATCGAAATAGTATCATCTTTAAATTTGAATTACGAATTATTTATAGCAAAGCGAATTATTGCTGCCAAAAAGAGTAAAGGTAGTATATCATCACCAATAATAAAAATTGCGATTGTTGCGATTGCATTGGGAATTATTATTATGATGATTGCTATTGCTACAAGTGTTGGTTTACAAGAGAAGATACGTGATAAAATATCAGGGTTTAATGGTCATATTCAATTGACAAATTTTGATACCAATAACTCAGAAATTACGCTAACACCAATTTCTACAAAACAAATTTTTTATCCTGATTTTTCATCAGTTGATGGCGTTAAAAAAGTACAAGTTTATGCAACAAAAGCAGGAATTATACGGACAGAAAAAGAATGGGAAGGTGTTGTGATGAAAGGTGTAGGAGTAGATTACGATTGGACTTTTTTTGAGGATTATTTAGTTGAAGGAAGACTTCCTGAATATTCAGAAAAACGAAGTTTAGAAGTTTTATTATCTCAACATATTGCTGATAGAATGAGCTTTGAAATAGGCGATGAATTTAACACGTTGTTTTTAAAAGAAGATGCAAATAAACTTCCAAGTATCCGTGTTTTTAAATTAGTTGGAATTTATAATTCTGGATTTCAAGATTTTGATGAAAATATAATGATTAGTGATATAAAACAAATTCAGAAATTAAATAAATGGAAAGAAAATGAAGTTGGAGGTTTTGAAATTTTTATAGATGATTTTGACAAAATAGAAGAAAAAGGGAATCAGATTTATGCAGAAATTCCACCAAATATTAATGCTCAAACAATTACACATAAGTTTCCAGGAATATTTGAATGGATAAAATTATTTGACACCAATACATTGATAATTATTATTATAATGTTGTTAGTTGCAGGAATAAACATGATTACAGCATTGCTAGTTTTAATACTTGAGCGCACACAAATGATAGGAATTTTAAAAGCGCTTGGTAGTAATAATTGGAGTGTTCGAAAACTATTTTTATACAACGCTTCTTATATTATTTTTAGAGGGCTTTTTTGGGGAAATTTAATCGGAGTTTCAATACTTTTAATTCAATATTATTTTGAGGTAATCACCTTAAACCCAGAAACATATTATGTAAGAGTTGTGCCAATTTCAATTGATTTTATGTCAATAGTTTTACTAAATGTAGGCACACTCCTTTTATGCTTATTAATGCTTATTATCCCTTCTTGGATTATTACTAAAATAAGTCCAGTAAAAGCCATAAAATTTGAGTAAATTTGCTTTTTAATTTTTACTGATGAAATACGCAAAAAACATACTTGAAACTATAGGAAATACACCTTTAGTTAAATTAAATAAAATAGTTGAAGAGATAGACGCATTAGTTTTGGCTAAAGTAGAAACCTTTAATCCAGGAAATTCTGCCAAAGATAGAATGGCAGTAAAAATGGTTGAAGATGCAGAAGCAGACGGTCGCTTAAAACCTGGAGGAACTATTATTGAAGGAACTTCTGGAAACACAGGAATGGGATTGGCAATTGTTGCAATTATCAAAGGTTATAAATGTGTTTTTGTAATGGCAGATAAGCAATCAAAAGAAAAAGTTGATATGATGCGTGCTCTTGGAGCAGAAGTTATAGTCTGCCCTACAGATGTAGAACCGACAGATCCACGTTCTTATTATTCGGTTTCAAAAAGATTGGCAGAAGAAATACCAAACTCTTGGTATGTAAATCAGTATGACAATCCATCAAATGCGTTGGCACATTATGAGCAAACAGGACCAGAAATTTGGAAACAAACAGAAGGTAAAATCACACATTTTGTTGTTGGTGTTGGTACAGGAGGAACAATTTCTGGAATTGGAAAATACTTGAAAGAGCAAAATCCGAACATCAAAATTTGGGGAATTGATACGTATGGTTCTGTATTTAAAAAATACCATGAAACAGGAATTTTTGATGAGAATGAAATTTATCCATACATCACAGAAGGAATAGGTGAAGATATTTTACCAAAAAATGTAGATTTTTCAATTATTGATGGTTTTACAAAAGTAACCGATAAAGATGCTGCAGTTTACACGCAAAAAATAGCCAAAGAAGAAGGAATATTTGTCGGGAATTCAGCAGGATCGGCAGTAAAAGGATTGTTGCAGTTAAAAGAACATTTCACCAAAGATGATGTTGTTGTGGTGCTTTTCCATGATCACGGAAGTCGTTATGTAGGTAAGATGTTTAACGATGATTGGATGCGAGAAAATGGTTTTATTGACTAACTAATCGCAGTAAAAGTAAGTGTGTTTCGGAATATTTAACGGTTCTTCAAATTTTAAAAAATGAAGCTCGGTTTTATTAGTTGAACTTTTTTTATTGAGAATTCTACTCCATAAAGGGAATTCAAAATCTGTAAAAATAATATTTTTAGAGTTCACGTTTTCATTACAAAGTTGTAATCGTTCACTCAATTTTTTTAAAACACGAGTTTCAGGATAACATGGAACATTCAATTCTCTAAAACTCCAATCGCCAATATCAATTATTTTTCCTTCAGATAAACCTTCAATATTTCGGTAGTAATACCTATAAATTGATGTATCTATTTTTTCAATTTCAGTATCTTTTATCAGTATATAAAAATTACTTGTTTTTCCAGAATATAGAGAAAAAGACAAGTAACTATCCCATTTTCCAATAAAATTAAGGCTTGGTAATATCCAAAATAATAATACGATTGCAATGTTTGCTATTTTGTACTGAATATTTGATTCTCTAAGAACAACGATTTTATTTTTTGTATTCCAAAAAAGAAGCACTGTAAATAATATCATTGCGATATTCCAAGGATAAATAACAGTATTGTAATTTATCCCTAAAGGACTTATATAGAGTAATATAAATAGATGACTTAGCACAACTGTTATGACTCCAATTTTTCTTGTTTTTGGAAAAAATAGGGCAATTCCCATCATAATTTCTATTAATGGAATGATATAACCAAGCTGTAAAATAGTAGTTGTGAGTGACTCATTATTAATCTGATATAAATCAATTAAAATACTTCTATAAATGAGTTCAATAAAGTTTGGATTGAGTTTGTGAATTCCACTCCAAAGATAAACTCCAATTAATATAATTTGGAAATAGTTTATTTTTTTTATTTCGTTTTTGAGAGGATTATCAAACAAAAAGGGTATTAGAAATAGAGAATAAATGTAAACCCAAGGTTGCCATCTCATTTGATCTTGAAGTAGTAAAACAAATATAATGCTAAGTGTAACTACGATATATTTTTTATTTGATGAGATAAACACCAATCCAAAATAAACAAAGAGAAGTATTAATAATGTATAATTGATATAGATAGATACATCTGGAATAAAATCAAAAACGGGAATTGTAGGGAAATACCGATTTGAGTGCCATAAGTTCAGAGATAGTAAAACTCCAATCGCAAAGAATGAAACTGTTATTTTTCTAATGATATTGAGTGAACGTAAATTCATAGATATTTATAAAGATAAATGTTTTAAATTAAACAAAAAAGCGCTCCGAATCTCGGAACGCTTTAAACTAAACTAATTCAAATTTTGATACTATAAAAACAAAGCCTACTAGCTCTTTGTTGATTAGTAATATTCAAATTTTGTGCCAAATTATGTTTTTATGAGTTAACAAAATGTTAATGTGTAGAAAGAAAAAAAGCGCCTTTAAAAAAGCGCTTTTAAAATTTTTTACCCCAAGTAAAAAATATTTAACTACCAAATTAAAAAATTACCCCACATAATTGATAAAATGGTAATCGTTAAACTGTTTACAAAAATAAGAATGATAAGTTAATAATCTAAAGAATATATAATGAACTTATTAACAATTGTTACAAGAGTTTATAGAATATGTTTGTGTGCTTTGTATGAAGAACGTACTAAAGCGCCACTCTCAAGATGTCTAAAGCCCATTTTTAGACCTATTTCTTCGTATTTTTCAAACTGCTCTGGTGTTATAAATTCTTTTACTGGCAGATGTTTCTTACTTGGCTGTAAATACTGACCAATTGTTACAACATCAACATTTACATCTGCAAGATCTTGCATTGTTTGGATTACTTCCTCTTCGGTTTCGCCCAAGCCAAGCATAATTCCAGATTTAGTTCTACGAACACCTTTTTCTTTTAGATATTTAAGAACACCTAAACTACGATCATATTTTGCCTGAATACGCACTTCACGAGTCAATCTTCTAACTGTTTCAACATTATGAGAAACAACTTCGGGAGACACCTCTATGATTCTATCTATATTTCTATGGATTAATTGAAAATCAGGAATTAAAGTTTCGAGCGTTGTCGTTGGATTTGCTCTTCGGATGGCTTTAATGGTTTCTGCCCAAATAATTGAACCACCATCTTTTAAGTCATCTCTATCTACTGATGTGATCACAGCATGTTTAATTCCCATTATTTTGATTGAGCGTGCTACTTTTTCTGGTTCTTCCCATTCTACAGTGTCAGGCCTTCCAGTTTTTACACCACAAAAACCACAAGAACGTGTACAGATATTTCCTAAAATCATAAATGTGGCAGTTCCTTCACTCCAACATTCACCCATGTTCGGACAACTTCCACTTGTACAAATAGTATGTAAGTCATATTTTTCAACAACTTTACGAAGTTCAGTGTATTTTTTTCCTGTTGGTAATTTTACACGTAACCATTTTGGTTTTTTAACTCTAACAGTAACTTCTTCTGACATTAATATAATATTTGACTGCAAATTTACAAATTCATTAAATACCAAACACTAAATTCGAGTAAGAATAATATTCCTAAATAACTTAATATTTTCATTTCGGTTGATGGATATTATTCTTTTGGAGTATGTTTTTTTTTAATTTAAAACAGCAACAAACGCTAAAACTATCGATGTAATAACAAGCATTATAATTATGATTTTCATAAAGTTATCTAAAAAAAAACATAACAATCTCTTAATAAAATTATTAAACCAATAATTGTGATTATGATACTCCAAATTATAAAAACATAATAATTTTCGGTTTAAGTACTTAGCGAAATTTTTCAGGCTTTTTAAATAAACTCAAACTTTGATTAAGCACTGACTTTAAGCATTAAATATAGCCGTTGTTGTAACCAGTTTTTCTTTATAAGTCGTCCGTAAAATGTTCCTTTCTTTTCGGTTTAGAAAACTTTTCTTTATTGTACTCTTTAGATTTTTCTTTCGGTATTGAGAGGGAATTCCAATCTTCATTTTGAATTATTTTTCCGATAAATACAATTTGTCCAATGTGATATGGATAATGAGCAAGTTGTCTATTTATTGCTTCCGATATTGAGTGTCCCATATTTCGGATGTAAATTTCCTTTTCAAGGTCTTTTTCGGTTAACAGATTAATTGCCTTAAATAAACATTCCCAACCTTCATTCCATTTTGATAACAATTCTGCCTTGGTTTTTATATCGTTATCAAATTCTTCATCTCGTTTCCGCCATTCTTTTTCTCCGTCCGTTGTCAAGAAGTCAGTCCAACGAGAAAGCATATTTCCGTTTAGATGTTTTACAATCATAGAAATACTATTACTTTCCTCATTCAGTTGCCAAAACAATTTTTCTTCAGGTATTTGCTCAAAAGTTTTCTCTCCAAGCATTTTATAATATTCAAATTGTTTTTTTACACTTTCTAAATAACTATTCATCTTTTTTATAGCCTGTTTTTTAATTGGTTAGAACTAGAATATAAAGACTTTGTATTATCATTTTTTACGTGAGATTATCTCCGAAAGTAATTTTTTTGCCCTTAATAGATTCACTTTTACCGAACTCATAGATTCGTTGAGTGTTTCAGAAATTTCTTTATAACTCAATTCTTGAAAATACCGTAAGTTGATAATTTCTTGCTGTTTTTTATTTAATTTTTTGATGTATGATAATAATTCTACTAAATTTTGTTCGTTAATTATCTGATCTTCAGGAGAAGGAGAGTCATCTGTAATAAGATGTGCTTCAGAATTATTTTTGGTTAACGAAACCATTTCTTTCTTTTTTCCTCTTATGGAATCAATAAAAATATTCTTTGAAATCGAAATCAGCCAAGTTTTGAAATTATAGTTATCGTTATATAAATCAATCTTATTAAAAGCTTTTGCAAACGTTTTTATGGTAATATCTTCAGCCTCATCTTCATTGTTTGTTTTTGAAAACTGAAATCTATAAACGTCACTCCAATAAGTATTTAGCAATTTTTTAAAGGCACTTTCTGTGCCTTTTCTTGCTTCTTCTACAATTTCTTGAATATCTTCTTTGTTGGTCATAAAATGATTACCAATGTGTAGGCTTAGACACCATATTTTTTATAAAGATACTCATTTGTATCAAAATTAAAAATATTTCTAAAAAAGGTGACCAAATAATCAAATCTTTTTCGCCTAATTTTTTTGCTAATGTTCCTATGATTATATATTTAATTGCAATTATGAATAGTACAATTCCAATAACTATTTTCCACTGATATGTTGTAACAAGTAGGAGCAGAGCGAGCATCCAAAATAAAAATTGCGAACTGTAAAATAATCCTAATAAAAACTGATGAATAGGTTTGTAATATGTTGCTGTTGATATGTGCCTTCTTTTCTGAAGTATCCATTCTTTAAAAGTTTTTTTAGGTTTTGACACCGTAAAGCTATCTGTAAAATAAGACAAGCTAACATTCTGATTTGTAGCGTTTTTATTAACAAACAAGTCGTCATCTCCAGATTTTATATGCGTATGATCAGCAAAACCATTGGCACTAAAAAACAACGATTTTTTATAAGCAAGATTTCGCCCAACTCCCATATAAGGTAAGCCGATTTTGGCATACGAAAAGTATTGAATCGCAGTAAATAAGGTTTCAAAACGAATGAGTTTATTCAAGCAAGAATTGTTGGTTTTATGATATGCGCCATAACCTAAAATAATTTCTTTTTCCTCAGAAAAACAGGCAACCATTTCTGTAATCCAATGTTTAGAAACAGGTTTGCAATCTGCGTCCGAAAAAAGGAGATGTTCGTGTGTTGCAGATTTGATTCCGAGTGAGAGCGCATATTTTTTACCTCCCCAAAATTGCTCGTTAGGAGCAACATCTACAATTTTTATTTTTGTTGGATGTTCTTTTTGAAACGACTCCATAACCTCAAGCGTATCGTCAGTAGAAGCATCATTAATCAAAACAAGTTCGTAATTACTATATTTTTGATTGATAAATGATGGTAAAAATTGCTGTAAATTTTCTGCTTCATTTTTAGCACAGATAATTACTGAAACAGGAAAGTTTACTGATTTAGTTATTGTTTTTTGAGTTTTGGCGAAAGAAAATCGACCAAAGACACCAATATAGAAAAGAAATTGTATAAATGAAATAATTAGAAAAACATACAGAACAAATAGCATTTTCTATTTGTTTTCGCAGTTTTCAGGAAGTTTACCACAATAGCCACAAGACTCACCTTCTTTGTTTAAATGCGGATTCTGACTTGCACAAGTTCCTGCAAATTCACCGTCTTTTTTAGCCCATATTTTAATTGCAATTCCTGCAACTGCCAATGCTAATAATCCAATTGTGATAAATGCTAATTTCATGGTGTTAGTTTTATGCTACAAAGATAAGGAAATAGGGTTGAATTAGTATTAGGGCATCTCTAAAAACTCTTAATTTCATTTTAGTGTTATTTTCCACTAATTTTTTTGAATTACTATTTTTAGTTAAGTTCTAATTAAGACAGCATTTTGTTTAAACAGTTCGAACAGTCCGTATGCCTGATCTGTAATAAGCATTGCTAAAAACCATTGTTTGATTGTGGTCTTACTGTTTTGTATATTATCTACATATGCATACCAATTGAGATAATTTTGTAAATATTTAGAACTAACACCATTAAAAGGTCTTAAAAATCCTCTTAGTTGCGAGTGAACATTATTCACTTTTTGAAGATGTATTGTTTTATCATTTTTATCTACATGGTCTTTGGCAAGTAATTGTTTGTGATTAATAGTTGGGTTGTCTTTTGCATACGCTCTATATGAAGGATGTTTATCGGTTATCAATGTTGAGTTTTTAGTTAATTTTCCATCCATTACTTTGGCTATTTTTTTTTTGCTAAGCCGTTTACTTTCTACTGCTGTTAATATTTTCTCTCCACTACGAGACACTGCCGTTACAACTTGTACTGTAGTAATTACTTCTTTACCTTGATTGCGTTTAAAGTCTGAGGAACGTTTCCTTGGCTTTCTTTTTAAATCCTTATTTCCTTTCTCATTTAAGGCGAACTCCAACTCATTACATTCAACTTGATCTGTTAGCTCCTCTGGTATGAATTGAACTAAAGAACTCAAAATCTTATGACGCCAATCAAAACTAGTCTGAATACTAATATTCAATTCTTTAGCTATCTTTTTTATAGGCATTCCCTTTTCCATGCAATTCAAGTAAGATTGCCATTTCGATTTTAACTTTATATCGTACAACGCTGTTCCTGTGGTTTCACTATACCATTTATCACATGAATTACAGCGGTACATTTGAACTCCTTTTTGTTTTCCTCGCTTATACACCTTGACACTATTACAATGAGGGCATGGCTTTTTATTTCGCTTTTTAGAAATCTGCTCAGTTGCCTCGGATAGAACCTTACCTTGTAATTCCTGTTCCAATAGTAATTCTGATAAAAGACTGTTCTGATTAGAAACAGACAGTTTGTGAAAAATTGATTTTACTTCTTTTTGTGATATCATGATGTAAATATATAATAATTGCTGTTATAATTAGAACTTAACTTAAAAAACAAACCACTAACTAAATGGGAAAAACGATTTAATAAACTAATTGGTAAAACAAGATTTAAAGTAGAGCGTACTTTTGGAGGAATAAAACTATGGTTTAAAGGTGGAATTGCAAGGTATAGAGGAATAGATAAAATGCATACTCAAAATTTAATGGAAGCAATGTGTTATAATTTATATCGAAGTCCAGGGATAATTGTGATTAATTCTCAAAAATAGGGAATAATAGCCCTAAAAATAGGAC
>JAKITY010000073.1 GCA_021647835.1 Flavobacteriaceae bacterium
CGAATATCTTGGTCAAAAAATCCGTAATCCCTATGTCTTTTAAATCGCTTCATAATACTTTAAATATACTCAATATCAGTGAAATATAAACGTGTTTTGAAGATTGTTAGTTTTTAGAGATGCCCTATATATTCTCTCGATACTTTTCCTGGTTTAAAAAGCAACGGAATGAAAGTTTTAAAAAAACGAGTATCAAAAGAGAAAAATCCAGAAAAAAATTCTGAAACAAACTGCTTTATACTCAATGGAAGTTCGTCATTTACTTGTCCGCAATTAGAACAGAAGTTATCGTTATTAGCTATTGGCTGCCCGCAATTTAGACATTCAATTCCTCGTATATTTTTTGAAAACCGTGTAGTTGACTTCACTTTTTAGGTCAGTTTGATTGACTAAAAGTACAGTTTTTTTATGAAATGAAGTCAGAAATTAATTTAATGCTCTTGTAACCATTAATTGAAACGTAGGAATATGAACTTTAAACTTTCGGGTAGATGTAAAGTTTATCATTTCATAAAAACCTTTCATCGAACCAATAGGCGAAGTCAATAAGCAATTAGATTGGTAACTGTGTTTTTCTGAAGGTTTTAAAATAGGTTTTTCACCTACAACACCAACGCCATTAATGATTTCAGTAATGTTTAGTGAATCAAAAATTTCCCAATGACGATTTAATAATTGTACAGAATCGTTACTATTGTTTTCAATAGTTATACGGTATGTAAAAGCATAGTGAAGCTTGTTTTCATAATGATTTGTACCAACGAATTTCGTCTCAACTGATATTTTTATGCCATTTGTTACTTGCTGTACCATAATGATTTAGGCAATAAATTAGATTGCTAATATATAAAATATATCAAAAAGGACTGTTAATTTTGAATTTTCTCTGAATTTCCCTTTCCAAAACCGATAACACGATCATATCGACTTCCAAATTTATGATAATAAACCAATACTGAATAATCGTTTTCTGTTTGATAAAACGAACCATCAATATCATGATTGCTAACAGTATCGTTTTTATCAACTGTAACATATTGGTAGTTGTAAAAACCTTGTTTTAAAAGAATTTCCGCTTCATATAAACGAGTTTCTGGATTATAAATCATCTCGTTTGATTCGTCATTTCTCCAATTATTAAAACTTCCGTTTACATATATTTTTTTAGTCCCGATGTCTTCCAGAGATTCCAACGTAAAGAAAATCCAAGTATAATCAGCATCCAATGCATCATTATCGCTATTTACATTTCTGATGACAAAGTTTCCATTAATATCAGGATAATTGGTGTATGGCTTGTCAATTCGCTCAATATTTGTGTATAACATTGTGTGATATAATTCTGGTCCAGAATCTACACGAGCAATAGTTACTGATGAATTTCTTACTGATTTGCTATCAAAATAATGAAACTCATTTCCTGCCCAAAAATTCATTTTGTCAGTATATTTATAAAGCATTTGAAAGCCTCTGTAAAATTGTGGAGTTAAATTTGTGATTGCTGTATTCCAGTCGTTGTTTTGAAGTAAAACCGTTTTAATTTCTTCCTTCGGATTGTTGATTAATAAGTTTGGATGATTAATAACAAACTGTACGCTTTGTTTTTCGTTGATAGTCGCAATATCTCTACTTCTGTGTACAGAAACGCCAATATCAACTATCGATTCATACAGCACAAAACGGCGTGTAAATAAGATTTCATCATCTTCATCTATTACTGATATTTTGTAGTTACCACTTTTCGTGATTCGTGTATTTTTATTAGGAAATACTACTGAATAATGAGTAAAAAACTGCAATGTATTAAATGAATTTTCATAATCTCTGATACGATCTTCTTCATAACCATTTATATATTCTCTGCTTGACAAGTCTGAAAGTTTCCAATCATAAGTATAATGTTCAATTTTATAGTAATAATCTAATTGCTCGGCATTCAAATCATCAAAAGAGAAAATAAATGAACTTCCTAAAGCGATGATTGGTGTATAACTATTAACTTTTGTTGATTTTAAAACGATGGTTTTAATAAAATCAGGCTCAATTACATCATCATTTTCTTGCGAAAAGATAGAAACTGTAAAAAACAGGATTAATAAATAAGAAATATGTTTCATTTGTTTGATAACGAACGTTTTTGATTTTTATTCAAATGCTATGCCAAAAGTAAGATATTCAATAGTAATATGGAATTGTTTTATAATTGATTATTTAGAATAGCTATAAATAAAAAACAAAATCAATTATAAACTCCTATTAATTGTAAGATAATAATGGAAAATAACTAAATTTGCATCGCTTTTTAAAACGAGTATTAAATTCAAATTAAAAATATGTCAAAAGACATCCGAATCAAGAAAGGGTTGGACATTAAATTGCAAGGCGAAGCAGCAAAAATCATTACAAATGCTGTTGCCAGTAATGTTTACACACTAGTACCCGAAGATTTTCATGGGATTATTCCAAAACTTATCGCAAAAGTTGGTGCAAAAGTAATTGCTGGAGAACCAATTTTTTATAACAAGCAAGTAGGTACAATGAATTTTGTGTCGCCTGTAAGTGGCGAAGTTATTGAGATAGTTCGTGGAGAAAAAAGAAGAATTTTAGCCATAAAAATTCAAGCAACAAAGGAGCAAACCTATCAAGACAATGGTATTTTTGATGTATCTTCTTCAGATGCAACTGCTGTAAAAAACCATTTGTTAAAAACAGGTTGTTGGTCATTTATCAAGCAAAGACCTTATGATGTTATTGCAAATCCAGAAAAATCACCAAAAGCAATTTTTATTTCAGGTTATGCAAGCGCACCTTTAACGGCTGATTACGACTTCGTATTACAAGGTAGAGAAACAGAATTGCAAACAGCAATTACAGCACTTGGAAAATTAACAGACGGTAAAATACACGTTTCAGTAGGCGCAAATTCAAATTCGCCCTTAGTAAACATAAAAGGAATAACCTTACATACTGTTTCTGGACCACATCCAGCAGGAAATGTAGGAACGCAAATTGCCAAAATCAATCCAATTAATAAAGGAGAAACCATTTGGACAGTTACACCACAAGATTTAGTGATTATAGGTGAGTTATTATTAACAGGAAAATTTAATGCAGAACGCATTGTTGCCGTTGGCGGATCTTCTGTAAAAACACCAAAATACTACAAAACAAAAATAGGAGCAGAGATAGCATCTTTAATTTATGATGCAGGAATTGAAGGCGATAATTTTAGAGTTATTACTGGAAACGTACTTTCTGGTCGTGCTATAAAACCAGACGGATTTTTAGGATATTATAACAATACGGTAACGATTATTCCCGAAGGAAATGACTACGAATTATTTGGTTGGAACAAACCCGTTTTCAATAAACTATCCACAACACGTGCGATGACTTTTTCTTGGCTAAACCCTAAGAAAAAATACAATTTAGACACCAATACAAACGGAGAACACAGAGCATTTGTATTGACAGGAAAATACGAAGAGGTATTCCCGTTAGATATTTTTCCGATGCAAATATTAAAAGCATGTATGTATGAGGATTTGGACGAAATGGAAGCCTTAGGAATGTACGAAGTTGCACCAGAAGATTTTGCTTTGACCGAATTTGTATGTGTTTCTAAACAACCACATCAAGCAATCATAAGAAAAGGGTTGGACTTAATGCTTAAAGAAATAGGTTAAACAAAATGTCTCCTCGATCGCAGTCGAGAGGTTAAACAACTATATAATGGGATTAAAACAAAACTTACATAATTTTAAAGAAAAGAATAAAGACAAAAAGTGGTTGCCACTTTTTAACGCTTTTCATACTTTTTTATATGCACCAAATGAAGTTAGTCATAACGGAACACATATAAAAGGAGCAGACGATTTAAAACGAACGATGAATACCGTCATTATGGCGTTAATTCCTTGTTTGATTTTTGGGATGTATAATACAGGATACCAACATTATCTTGCAATAGGAGAAATAAACAGTGTTTCAGCAGGATTTTTTAGCCCAGAATTTTGGACTTTAGCCAATTTTTGGGTTGGTTTTGCAAAAACACTTCCATTAATACTCGTTTCTTATGGAGTAGGACTTGGAATAGAGTTTATTTTTGCTATCAAAAACGGACATGAAGTAGAAGAAGGTTATTTAGTTACAGGAATGTTAGTTCCGCTAATTGTACCTATTGATATTCCACTTTGGATGTTGGCAGTTGCCGTAATTTTTGGAGTTGTACTTGGAAAAGAAGTTTTTGGAGGAACAGGAATGAACATCTTAAATCCAGCATTGTTAATTCGTGCATTTTTATTCTTTGCCTATCCAACTTGGATGAGTGGAGACAAAGTATGGGTTACAGGCGCTGTAGAAAGAACCAAAGAAATTGCAGAAGGCTCAACAGCAGATGTAATTTCAGGAGAAACCATCTTAGGAAGTTTAGCACAAGGACAAGAAGTTGCTTATAGCGCTTGGGATATGTTCTACGGTTTTATTCCAGGATCGGTTGGAGAAACCTCTACATTATTGATTTTACTAGGCGCTTTATTCTTAATTTTTTCAAAAATTGGAAGTTGGAGAATTATGCTATCCTCAGTATTGGGAGCATTGGTAATGGGACTTATCTTCAATTTTGCAGCAGATTCAGGATGGATATCAGAAAGTAGTAAATTTTATAGTTTGATGAATACCGAATTTTGGCAACACCTATTATTAGGAGGCTTTGCCTTCGGAGCAATATATATGGCTACAGATCCAGTAACAGCAAGCCAAACCAACAAAGGAAAATGGATTTACGGTTTTTTAATCGGATTTATTTCAATTCTAATTAGAGTATTTAATCCTGCATATCCTGAAGGAGTAATGCTCGCCATTTTATTGATGAATGTATTTGCACCAACAATAGACCATTATGTGGTTCAAGGAAATGTAAAGCGAAGACTAAAACGTTTAAAAACAAAAACGGCATAATCATGGAGAAAAGAACAGATAAAAATGCATATACAATACTATTTGCTATTGCAATGGTATTTATTGTAGGTACAATATTGGCTTTTTTAGCAACGTCTTTAAAATCGAAAATAGACGAAAATAAACGTTTAGAAAAGCAACAAAATATTTTGTATGCAATGGGCGTAAATGAAAATGATGAAAAAAGTATTGCCTTTATCTCTACGGATAAAGTTGCAGGTGAATTTGAAAAATACATCACAAAGCAACTCATTATTCAAGGTGATAAAATAACAGAAGATAAGGAAGCCTATTTATTAGACCTTAAAAAAGAACACGCATTAGCAAAAGACAAAAGCCATAAACGAAGATTGCCTTTATTTATAGGCGAAAAAGAAGGCGAAACATTTTATATAATTCCAATGAGAGGAAAAGGATTGTGGGACGCTATTTGGGGATTTATATCGCTCGATAAAAATCTTATTGTAAAAGGAGTTTTCTTTGACCATAAAGCAGAAACTCCAGGTCTTGGCGCAAATATCAATCAACGGTTTTTTATGGATGATTTTACAGGAGAACACATCACCAAAGGAAGTGTTTTTAAAGGAATTACCATTTCAAAATCAAATGCCGACCCAAAAAATATTGACAAAGAAGATTTTGAAATTGATGCAATTGCAGGATCAACAATCACAGGAGACGGAGTTTCGGCGATGATTAAATCGGAACTGAAATTATACATGCCTTATTTACAAAAATTAAAAAACAACTAAATATATGGGACTCTTATCAAAAAAAGATTTGAAATTAATAACAGATCCATTAGCAGATAACAATCCTGTTACGATACAAGTATTAGGAATCTGTTCCGCATTGGCAATAACCGCAGAATTAGAAGCGTCTATTGTAATGTCAGTTGCAGTACTATTTGTTTTAGGAATAGGAAACGTAGTAATTTCTTTAATGCGAAATATTATTCCATCAAAAATTAGAATTATTGTACAATTAATTGTTGTAGCAACACTTGTAATTATTGTTGATTTGGTATTAAAAGCATACGCATATCAATTGAGCAAAACACTATCTGTCTTTGTAGGGTTGATTATAACCAACTGTATTATTATGGGACGTTTTGAAGCATTTGCTCTGGCAAACGGTCCTTGGAAATCTTTTCTTGACGGAATTGGAAACGCATTTGGATATGGATTACTCTTAATAATTGTCGGCTTTTTTAGAGAATTATTAGGTTCGGGAACTTTATTAGGTTTTGAAGTATTAGGGAATCCTATCGACAAAACAGGCGTATATGCATTTAGATATGAAAACAATGGATTTATGTTATTAGCACCAATGGCATTGATAACCGTAGGAATTATTATTTGGATACAACGTAGTAGAAACACAGCATTAATAGAGGATTGATTAGTGTTCAGTAGGCAGTGGTCAGTAGACAGTGGTCAGTAAGCAGTTGGCAGTGGTCAGTAGGCAGTGTTCAGTTAAAAATAGAGTTTATAAAATAAATAATGAAATTTCAAGATTTAATAGCCTATAAAAAATCATTTGATTTAGCAATGCAAATTTTTGAAATTACAAAGCAATTTCCAAAAGAAGAAATATATTCTTTAACAGACCAAATAAGAAGGTCTTCAAGAAGTGTTTCAGCAAATATTTCGGAAGCTTATAGAAAAAGAGTGTATCCAAAACATTTTTTCAGTAAATTAACTGATTGTGATGGAGAAAATTCAGAAACACAAGTTTGGCTAAAATTCGCACTAAAATGTGAATATATAAATGAAGAAACATATAATAAATTAATTAGTATAAGTGAAGAGGTTGGTAAATTAATCAACTTTATGATGAGAAACCCAGAGAAATTTGGAGTTCGTCAGTAGGCAGTAAGCAGTCGGCAGCGGTCAGTAAGTAACCTAAGCACTGAACACTGCCAACTGAACACTAAAATTAAAACATATAAAAAATGGAACATTTAGAATTATTTTTCAAATCGGTATTTATAGACAATATGGTATTTGCAACATTCCTAGGAATGTGTTCATACCTTGCAGTATCCAAAAAAGTTTCAACAGCCGTTGGTCTTGGAGCAGCCGTAATTTTTGTAATGGCGATTACCGTACCTTTAAACTGGTTGTTGGATAAATATTTATTGCAAGACGGCGCATTGGTTTGGTTGGGCGAAGAATACGCATCGTACGATTTAAGTTTCTTGTCGTTCATTATGTTTATTGCAACTATTGCAACAATGGTACAATTGGTAGAAATTGTTGTAGAGAAATTTGCACCAACATTATATAATTCATTAGGAATATTTTTACCTTTAATTGCCGTAAATTGCGCTATTTTAGGAGGTTCTTTGTTTATGCAATCAAGAGAAATTCAATCCTTAGGATTGGCATTAAATTACGGTGTAAGTTCAGGAATAGGATTTTTTCTAGCCATTTTGTCAATTGCAGCAATTCGGGAAAAAATTAGATATTCTAATGTTCCTGCGCCTTTAAGAGGATTGGGAATTACATTTATCATCACAGGATTAATGGCAATTGGATTTATGAGTTTTGGAGGAATGCTTACAGGAGGCGATGAAGAAGAAGAACCAGCAACTGAAAAAACAGTTGTAATTAGCAAAACACAAGAAAAAATAACAGCAAACAACACTAAAGATTAGCATACATGATAATAGCAGCAAGTACAGGCGGAACAATATTGGTAACCATTGCAGTTTTTCTTTTGATAGCATTGTCATTGATAAGCATTTTATTGGTTGTAAAACAAAAATTATCACCTTCAGGACCCGTAAAAATTCTAATTAATAACGAACGAGAAATTGAAGTAAGTTCAGGAGATACATTATTAACAACACTTAGCAATAATAAAATATTTTTACCTTCTGCTTGTGGTGGCGGAGGAACTTGTGTGCAATGTGAATGTCATGTATTAGAAGGAGGCGGAGAAGCATTGCCAACAGAAACACCACACTTTTCTAGAAAAGAATTGAAAGAAGGAATTAGATTATCTTGTCAAGTAAAGGTAAAACAAGATATGAAAATTACGATTCCAGAAGAAGTATTTGGAATTAAAAAATGGGAAGCAACCGTAGTTTCTAACTATAATGTAGCCACATTTATCAAAGAATTTATCGTAGAAATTCCAGAAGATATGGGTTATAAAGCAGGTGGTTATATTCAAATTGAAATTCCAGAAACAGAGGTTAAATTTTCTGAAATGGATGTTGAAGCACATCCAGAAGATCATCCGGGAGAACCAGATAAATTTAAATCAGATTGGGAAAAAGTTGGTCTTTGGCCTTTGGTAATGAAAAATACAGAAACTGTAGAAAGAGCCTATTCCATGGCTTCTTATCCTGCAGAAGGGAGAAAAATTATGCTGAATGTTCGTATTGCAACACCACCTTTTGATAAAGGAAAAGGCGGTTGGATGGATGTTAATCCTGGAATTGCTTCGTCCTATATTTTTAACCAAAAAGCTGGCGATAAAGTAACTATCTCTGGACCTTATGGAGAATTTTTTATTAATGAATCTGACGCCGAAATGTTATACGTTGGTGGAGGCGCAGGAATGGCTCCAATGCGTTCGCATTTATACGAACTGTTTAGAACATTAAAAACAAATCGCAAAGTAACCTATTGGTACGGAGGACGTTCTAAAGCAGAACTATTTTACATACATTATTTTAGAGCATTAGAAAAAGATTTCCCGAATTTCAAATTTTACATTGCATTGTCAGACCCATTACCAGAAGATAACTGGAAAGTAAAAGAAAATATTGATGCAGAAGGCGATGGATTTACAGGGTTTGTTCACCAAGTAGTAATAGATCAATATTTATCAAAACACGATGCGCCAGAAGATTTAGAATTGTATTTCTGTGGACCACCATTAATGAACAATGCTGTTCAAAAAATGGGAGAAGACTTTGGTCTTGCCGATGAAAACATTCGCTTTGATGATTTTGGAGGGTAATCGACTAATAAATAATAGATTATATTTAAAATCGAGTGCGGTATTGTACTCGATTTTTTGTGTTTAATAGATAAAAAAACTATATTTGGAGAAATTCTTTAAACTCTATAATTATGAAGAAATTATTATGCTACTCTTTGCTATGCTTATTTACGGTTTCAGCGTTTGCTCAAAAAACGTGGAAACAAACTACAATTTCTGCTGAGCAGAAAGAAATTTTAACGGAAAGAAAGATACCGTTAAAATCACAAGTGTTTTTATTTGATATAAATACTTTTAAAAACCAATTAAATACAGCACCTCAACGAGGAAAATATCATGGAAAATCAAATGTAATTATTCAAATTCCAAATTCTAATGGAGATTTGGTAAGTTATAGAGTTGAAGAAGCTTCAGTCTTTGCTACTGAATTACAAGAGAAATATCCAAATATTAGAGCTTATGCAGGTCATGCGGTAGATGATGCATCTACATATTTAAGGTTTACAGTTTCTCCATATAACGGTATAAATGGTATCGTATTAAAAGGAAATAGGAGTGAATCAGAAGTTATTGAAGTAGTTCCAGGAGATACATCAAAAGCCTTGATTTTTAAGCGCTCAGACAGAAAGAATAATAAAGAACCATTTGAATGTACTACAGATGAAGAGTTAAGTATATCTATGGATAAAATTGATTACTCTAATAGAGCTGCAGATGATTCAATTTTAAGAACATTTGATTTGGCTATGTCTGTTACTGGAGAATACTCTGCATTTCATGGTGGAACACTACCATTAGTTAACGCAGCAATTGCAACTACAATAGCACGTAACAATGCTATTTTTGAAATTGATTTTGCAGTTACACTAGTACTGATTGCTACTAATGATAATGTAGTTTATTTAAATGGAGCAATGGATCCATACAATTCTACAAGTGACGCAAGTTATAATTCCGCATTGCAAAGTACACTTACATCTCAAATAGGAGAGGCTAATTACGATGTTGGCCATCTTATGGCAGGTATTGGGAATAATGGAAATGCAGGTTGTATAGGTTGTATTTGTGTAGATGGTCAAAAAGGAAGTGGTTATACAACAAGTACATCTCCAATAGGAGATGCTTTTGATGTTGATTTTGTTGCGCATGAATTCGGACACCAATTTGGAGGAAGACATACATTTACACACTCTAGTGAAGGTGCTGGAATTGCACAAATGGAACCAGGAAGTGGATCTACAATTATGAGTTATGCAGGGATTACTGGCGCTACAGATGTTCAATCAAATGTTGGTCCATATTTTCATGCAATTTCTATTCAGCAAATTACTGCACACGCAAAAACAAGAACTTGTGATGTAGAAACAGTAACAGGAAATAATATTCCAGTAGTAAATGCAGGAACTAATCTTACGCTACCAGTAGGGACACCGTTTAGATTAATAGGCTCAGCAACAGATACTGATGGGGCAGATGTACTAACCTATTGTTGGGAACAATATAATGAAGAAGATGCAGCAAATGCATATCCGAGTGAAACATCAGCCAGTAATAACAGACCTTTATTTAGGTCGTATAATCCAACAACATCAGCAGAGAGAACATTTCCTGAAATGGAAGATTTATTAGCTAATGGTGTGAATGGGAATGTTTGGGAAAAAATTCCAACAGTTGGAAGAACGGCAGATTTTAGATTAACAGTAAGAGATAACAGATCAGGAGGAGCAGGAAATAGTTTTGACGATATGCTTGTAACTTGGGATGCAACAAGAGGACCTTTAGAAGTTACTTCACAATCTGTAGCATCATTAGTTTGGACACCATCTACAAGTGAAACAATTACTTGGAACGTTAATGATACAGATTTAATGACAGGAGCAGCAAATGTAGATATTTTATTGTCTTTAGATGGTGGAATGACATACCCTACAACGTTAGCTACAGGAATTATTAATGATGGTAGCGAACCAATTACAGTTCCTAATGTTGAATCTGCATATTGTAGGATAATGATACAACCTACAGGAGCACCATTCTTTGCAATAAATACAATAGATTTTGCTATTGGTAATTATACTTACATTGCACAAGATATTTGTATAGATTATGTTTTTAACACAGGAATTGCAGTAGTAGAAAATGCTGGTTCTTATACTGGCTACAGTCTTAATGTTCAAGATTCTGAAACAATAAAAGATGTTGCAAAAAGTGTGCAGAGTAAGGCTACAAGTAAGTATTTAGGTATTGAGTCTAGTTTTTTTACAATCATCAAATTCTAACGCTTATTATTATGGGCAAATAAATTTTCAAGTAATCTCCTTTTAGTTAAATTTATTTCTTTTTTAATAGGAATATATTCAGGTTCAGGTTGAACTTTTTTCCTTTTAACAAATGTATCTAATGTTATTATCTTATTTGGTTTATTCATCATTATCTCATTCATATTATCTACATTATTTACATTATTTACATTATTTACATTAT
>JAKITY010000074.1 GCA_021647835.1 Flavobacteriaceae bacterium
CTTATTTTTTCTTCTAGTAAATCTCTAAAAATATCAAAATCAACTCCTAATTTTAGTTTCTCTAAAGGGTCTCCCAATTTACTAAGTTTGCTTAATCGAATATCTTGGTCAAAAAATCCGTAATCCCCATGTCTTTTAAATCGCTTCATAATACTTTAAATATACTCAATATCAGTGAAATATAAACGTGTTTTGAAGATTGTTAGTTTTTAGAGATGCCCTATAGCTAAAATATTAATATATCACATAATATTTTCCACACCTTGAGGTGTTACATAAAACCCTTGTCCTTCTTTTTGACAAAACCCTTGAGAGATATTTTGGTTGAGTTGATGGCTTGGATTGGTAATCTTTATTTGCCGTGCAGCACGTAACGCATCAGTTACTTCTTTGGTTTTTATCATTTGCTGCCCTTTGAGTTGTAGCCAAACTGCTGTCCCTAAAAAGCGTCTTCGTTGCTTGTCAATGGCATCACGTTTTCGTAGAAAAGTAGAAAGATTTTCAAGGTTAGAAGAGTCAATTTTTGATGTGATTTGTTCAGTTTGTGTTGTTTTTGCGACTGCTTTTGGAGTACTTTTCTTACTGTCGCTTGCAAGCGAAGGAATACGTTCTAAAACTTTATCTAATTGCTCAGTTACCCAATCTTGCTCACCTTCGCCAACAAATTCGATATTACCAATTTTAAATTTTATACGTGCGTTTGCCATTTTTGTTTTCAGTGATTAAACTTCAACTTCAAAAGTAAGGAAAAGAACCTAAAACGTCAAACCTTTATAAACAAACTAATATTTACCAAATTGTTCTTATCTTTACACCTTATTATTTTAAACCAATTCAAATGAATTACGGAAAAGAATTTAAAAAATTCGCAACAAAACACCACGGAATAAATAGCATGTATTACGACAAAATCGTAAGTAATGTAACTCCTTATATTATGGAAGAACGTCAAATGAACATCACGCAAATGGATGTTTTCTCACGTTTAATGATGGATAGAATCATCTTCTTAGGTAGTGCTATCGATGATTATGTTGCCAACATTATACAAGCACAATTATTGTTTTTAGAAAGTACAGATAACTCAAAAGACATCTCAATTTATATCAATTCTCCAGGAGGAGGCGTTTATGCAGGACTTGGAATCTATGATACCATGCAATTTATAAAACCAGATATTGCAACGATTTGTACAGGAATGGCGGCATCTATGGGAGCAGTTTTGATGTGTGCAGGAGCAAAAGGAAAACGCTCAGCGTTACCACATTCAAGAATTATGATTCACCAACCGTTAGGAGGCGCTTCAGGACAAGCAAGTGATATTGAAATTACGGCTCGTGAAATTTTGAAATTGAAAGGTGAATTGTACGAAATCATTGCGAAGCATTCTGGACAAACAGTTGAGAAAGTGCATAATGATTCTGATCGTGATTATTGGATGAAAGCCAACGAAGCGAAAGCGTATGGTATGATTGATGAAATATTAGAAAGAAAGTAAATTGCTGTAGGCAAATACCTAAAAATTTAAAGTCAAGAAAATGGCAAAAGAAGAAACATTGCAATGCTCGTTTTGTGGGCGCAAAAAAGCAGAGACAGATTTACTGATTGCTGGTTTGGATGCACATATTTGCGACAAATGTATAGAACAAGCACATGGAATAGTAGTTGAAGAAGTTGCAGATGGAAAAGGAGATTCACTATCATCAGAAATGATCCTAAAAAAGCCAAAAGAAATCAAGGCTTTTATTGATCAATATATGATTGGTCAAACAGATGCAAAACGCGTAATGGCAGTTGCGGTTTACAATCATTATAAAAGATTATTACAAAAAAATACTACAGAAGAGGAAGACGAAGTAGAGATAGAAAAGAGTAATATCATTATTGTTGGTGAAACAGGAACAGGAAAAACATTGATTGCTAAGACCATTGCAAGAATGTTAAACGTCCCTTTCGCTATTGTTGATGCGACCGTTTTAACAGAAGCAGGATATGTTGGTGAAGACGTAGAAACCTTATTGACAAGATTATTACAAGCAGCAGATTATAATGTAGAAAAAGCACAAAGAGGAATCGTTTTTATTGATGAAGTTGATAAAATAGCACGAAAAGGAGACAATCCTTCAATTACTCGTGATGTTTCAGGTGAAGGTGTACAACAAGCCTTACTGAAATTACTCGAAGGAACAGTTGTAAATGTGCCGCCAAAAGGAGGGCGTAAACATCCTGATCAAAAATTTGTTGAAGTTGATACCAAGAACATTTTATTTATTGCAGGAGGAGCATTCTCTGGAATTGATAAAGTAATCAGTAAACGATTAAATCGTCAAGCAGTTGGTTATAGTGCTTCAATGAGCGAAGACAAGATTGACGAAGAAAATTTATTGCAATATATTTTACCTACGGATTTAAAGTCATTTGGATTGATTCCTGAGATTATAGGTCGTTTACCAGTCTTAACGCACATGGATCCGTTGGATGCTGATACCTTGAGAGTGATTTTAACAGAGCCAAAAAATTCGATTATCAAACAGTATAAAAAACTCTTTGAAATGGATGGAATTAATTTCACTATCGATGAAAAATCATTACAATACATTGTAAATAAGGCAGTTGAGTATAAGTTGGGCGCTCGTGGATTACGCTCACTTTGTGAAGCAATTTTAACAGATGCAATGTTCGAACTTCCAGGAAGTGAAGTTAAAGAATTGCGTGTAACGAAGAAATATGCAGAATCAAAAATTTCAAAAACGACTATTAAAAAGTTGAAAGCGGTTTCGTAGAAAGATGATTATGAAAAGAATTCACTTTGATAATATGAAGGATAAAAAAATGATAGCAATATTAGCCATATCAATTACTTGTTTACTCTTAGTGTTATTTTTTGAATTTAAAAACCCTAAAATTTATAAATATTTAAGTGTTCTTGGTTTTTCTTTACAAGTAATTTATTTAAGTAAAATGTTTTGGTATAAAAACTATGTTCAATGGAATAAAAAAGGGATGAACATTAGAATAAAATATTTTGTTGGTAAATCAATTCGTTTTAATGAGGTTAAAACAACAATATTAGATGATAAAACACTGACTATTACTAAAAAAGATAGAAGTAAAATTCATATTGACCTATCAAATATTGAGCACGAAGATGTAAATAAACTGAATGAAATAATAAAAAATTATTCTTTTGTGTAATTTATAATAGTATAATTTTTTCTAAAAATAATTGTGATTAAACAATTCCACAAATAAACAAGCCCACATTTTTAATAAATGATTTCAAGAAACACCATAGATCAAGTATTTGAAACTGCTCGTGTAGAGGAGGTCATTGGTGAGTTTGTTCAATTAAAAAAAGCAGGAAGTAATTTTAAGGGTTTGAGCCCTTTTTCTGACGAAAAATCGCCATCATTTATGGTATCGCCTGTAAAACAAATTTGGAAAGATTTCTCTTCCGGAAAAGGTGGAAATGTGATTTCATTTTTGATGGAGCATGAGCATTATTCCTATCCTGAAGCAATCCGTTTTCTTGCTAAAAAATACAATATTGCTATTGAAGAAACTGAGCAAACTGATGAACAAAAAGAACAAGCAAGCGAACGAGAAAGTTTGTTTTTAGTATCAGAATTCGCAAGAGATTATTACCATGATATTTTATTGAACAACGAAAAAGGAAAAGCTATTGGTTTATCCTATTTCAAAGAACGTGGTTTTACTGATGAAACCATCAAAAAGTTTGAACTCGGTTACGGTTTAGATGATTGGACAGCCTTTACAGATACTGCCGTCAGAAAAGGATACGATCTTAAATATCTTGAAAAATCAGGATTGACAATTGTCAATGAAACACGTCAATTTGATAGATTCAAAAGTCGTGTTTTATTTCCGATTCACAGTATGAGCGGACGTATTTTAGGCTTTGGTGGAAGAACATTATCCAACGAGAAAAAAATAGCGAAATACCTTAATTCACCTGAAAGTGACATCTATCATAAAAGTAAAATTTTATACGGAGTTTATCACGCAAAACAGTCGATAGCCAAAGAAGACAACTGTTTTTTAGTTGAAGGATATACAGACGTAATTTCGTTTCATCAAAATGGCGTAGAGAATGTTGTAGCTTCTTCAGGAACGGCTTTAACTTCTGATCAAATTCGACTGGTTCGTAGATTAACGCAAAATATAACCATACTTTTTGATGGTGATGCAGCAGGAATTAGAGCATCATTACGAGGAATTAATTTGATTTTAGAACAAGGAATGAACGTTAAAGTCTTAATGTTTCCTGATGGTGATGATCCTGATAGTTTCTCAAAACGTGTTTCTACTGATGGATTGAAAGAATATTTGGCAGAAAACGCCCAAGATTTCATCAATTTTAAAGTTTCTCTTTTGATGGAAGATGCAAAGAATGATCCTGTAAAAAAAGCAGGATTGATTCGCGATATTGTGGTAAGTATTTCTAAAATTCCTGATAGAATACAGCAGGAAGTATATATTCAAGAATGCGCTCGTATTATGAATATTTCTGAAAACGTTTTATTTAGTGAATTGGCACAAATATTCAAAAAAGAACAACGAGATGCTTCTAAACTACCTGCACAATTAAGACCTGTAGAGCCAGTTTTAGAGAAAACTGCACAACTTGAAGATGTAAATGAATTACAGAAATACGAAAGAGAAATCATCAAAATTTTGCTCTTACACGGAAATAAAGAAGTAGATTTTGTTGATTTATTGAGTGAAGATGTAGAGGGAAAGAAAAAAGAAATATACACCAATATAGTCGCTCAAGAAATTTATTTAGAGTTACAAGATGATGAAATAGAGTTTACCAATTCGTTGTTTCAACAAGTCTATTTTGATGTAATAAACCAGTTAAATCAAGATCAAATAATCAATGTTGATGCATTTATCAATCATACAGATAATGAGGTTGCATCACTGATTACCAATATTTTAATGGATGAAGAAAAACATTCATTGAGCGATTGGAAACGTAGAGATATTCTTGTAAAAGATAGAGATACACATCTTTCAAAATTAGTTTCAGATACCGTTTTTAATCTTCGTAGAGTATTGATTGATCAAAAAATTTCTTCCCTAACTTCTGACGTTTCAGAGAAAGAAACGAACGAATTAATATTAGAAGAAATAATAAATTATTCTAACCTAAAAAAACGTTTATTCATACAGTTGAATAGAGTTGTTTAAGTAAGTTTTTAGAAGAAAAAGTTGTTGTTTACGTACTTTATCAGTATGTTTGTTATAGTAACCCCAAATAAAAAATGTTATGAGAGCTGTAAAAAACTACTCAAGAGCAGTATTCCTATTGCTCAATGTCCCTTTTGCATTTACAAATGCAACTAAACAAAGATTAAGAAAAAAAGCAAAATTATTAATTAAAATGGCTGCTTAAGTTGTTTTAGGCTTGCTAGTGCCCTAGAAAACAAGCGTTTGTGTTTCGCGTAAAAAAAATGACTTAATTTTTCGATACTTTTGTAGTAGGAATTTTTATGTTTCAATTGTTTTAATAGTATATAAGGTTTACTATGAAACAATTAAGGAATTATTATCACGCACTACAATTATATTTTTTCATCCCTTTTGCATTTACAAATGCAACTAAACAAAGGTTAAGAAAAAAGGCGAAAATATTATTTAAAATGACTACTTAATATAGTAATTATTTTATTTTTTTTGGAATTTCACAAACTGGTATTGGTACCATTTTGTGCTTGTTTGCGCTGTTTCTTTGTTTGAAAATTTCAAAAACTATTTTTTCTCTTCCAGTAAAATCAGTAGCATTTTTACCATTGTCATTTTGCTGCATAGCCCATTCAAGTTCATCATAACTTGCGCCAATTTGGTCTTCATCAGTTCTACTGTCGCCAAATAATCCGTCAGTTGGTTTGGCTTTTTGGATAGAGTTTGGAACGTTTAAAACTTTCGCTATTTGATATACTTCTGACTTCATTAAATCTGCAATAGGACTTAAATCTACGCCTCCGTCACCATATTTGGTGAAAAACCCAACACCAAAATCCTCCACTTTATTTCCAGTTCCTGCAACTAAATAACTGTGAATTCCCGCGAGATAATATAAGGTTGACATTCTAAGTCTTGCACGCGTATTGGCAAGAGAAAGATCGACTGATGCTTTAGATGCGTCAAGAGGTAAAACGGTTTTAAACTCTTCAAAGGTTGATGTTAAATT
The DNA here is from genome assembly GCA_021647835.1 of Flavobacteriaceae bacterium. Lineage (GTDB taxonomy): Bacteria > Bacteroidota > Bacteroidia > Flavobacteriales > Flavobacteriaceae > Urechidicola. The sequence goes on from JAKITY010000074.1 coordinate 6,218, forward strand.
TACCTCTGTTGAATAAACTTTATCAAAACGTTCTTTAAGTTGAGTTATATGCTCTTTGGCTCTATTCACTTGATTTATTCCTTGATGAATTGGCATTTCAACACACAAAACCGGGAATCCGGTTTTGGCGCACAATGTTGAGGTTACGGCAGAATCAATTCCGCCAGAAATACCAATTACAAAACCTTTAACTCCTGCATTTGTTGCATAGTCCTTTAGCCATTTTACGATATGATTTACTACTTTTTCAGAATTCATGATAAACTATTTAGTATTTTTGTGCGTTCTTAATTTGGAATGTAAATATAATAATTTTATGACAAGAATAGTTGGATTTTTATTGATGATAGTTTTATTTTTTGGCTGCGAAGATGATCAGAAGAAAATAATTGATGTATCTAATATTAATGTAAATATTACAGTCGATAGATTTGAGCAAAAGTTTTATAAGACTTCCGAAAAGAATTTTAAAGAGTTAAAAAAAGATTATGCTTTTATGCTTTCTAATGCTGATGATAGCGTTTGGTTGAATAAAATAAAGAGTGAAGATGAACGCTATTTGTTTAAAGAATCTGAACGTATTTTTAGTAATTTTTCGGATGTGAAGCAGAATTTAAAAAACTTATTTAAGCATATAAAATATTACAATCCGAAGTTCAAATCGCCTAAAGTTATTACTCATATTTCAGATTTAGATTTTGAATATCCTGTGATTTATTCTGATAGTTTACTGTTTATTTCGTTGGATATGTATCTTGGAAAAGATAATATTGTTTATAGAAGTTTTCCAAGTTATTTGTCGGAAAATTATAAAAAGGATAGGATTGTAGTTGATGTTGCAAAAGACATTATCAATCAAAGTTATCAAAAATCAAAAAACAGAACATTTTTATACAGAATGATAAACGAAGGAAGGATTATCTATTTGATTGATAGTTATTTACCTGCTATTTCTGATGATTTGAAAATTGGATATTCAAAAGAAAGATTAGTATTTGCAGAGCAAAATGAAATGGATATTTGGAAATATTTTATTGAAAAAGAATTGTTATATAGCAATGATAAGAATTTAAACAAACGTTTTATTGACAATGCTCCGTTTTCAAAATTTTATTTAGAGTCTGATCAAGAAACTCCTGGAAGAATTGGCGTATGGATTGGTTGGCAAATCGTGCAATCATATATGAAAAATAATGACGTAACTTTGCAGCAATTATTAGTAGAAAAACCAGAGGAGATTTATAAAAAATCGAAGTATAAACCGAGAAGGTAGTCGGTAGTATTTCAGTCTTCAGTTGACAGTCAAATAAACGGATAAACAATTCAACACATCAACAATACAGAAATGGCAATAAAAAACACATCAAAAATAGAATTTGAAATTGGTCTAGACGAGAACAATATTCCAGAGAAAATAAATTGGAGCGCAGATGACGGAAATGTGAAAAAAGCAGAAGCAAAAGCAATGCTAATTTCGGTTTGGGACAATAAGAAAAAAGATACTTTGAAAGTAGATTTATGGACCAAAGACATGCCTTTAGATGAGATGCAACAGTTCTTCCATCAAACATTGGTTTCTATGGCTACTACTTTTGAAAGGGCAACAAATGACGATAAAATGGCTGGAACTATGCGTGATTTTTGTGATTATTTTGCAGAGAAATTGGAATTGAAGAGTTAACTTTTATACTCCGAAACCTGATTAATAATACTTCGATAATCTTCCGAATTGTTTACAAAATCTAAATCAGAAACATCAATAACCAACGTATTTAATCCCTCTTCAGATTTGATAAAAGTTGAATATCCTGCGTGAATTTTTTCTAAATATTCAGGTTCAATATTTTGTTCGTAATCTCTTCCTCGTTTTTTGATATTTTCTAACAATCGATCTGTATTCTGGTAGAGATACACATATAAATCAGGTTTTGAAATCTCTTTATACATCACATCAAACACCTTTCTATAGAGCGCATATTCATCTTTGTGAAGTGAAACTTGCGCAAAAATTAACGATTTAAAAATATAATAATCTGATACGATAAAGTTTTTAAACAAGTCAAATTGTGCTAAATCATCAGAAAGCTGATTGTATCTGTCAGCCAAAAAACTCATTTCAAGCGGAAACGCATAACGTTCCATATCTTCATAATATTTCGGTAAAAATGGATTATCTGCAAAACGTTCTAGCACCAATTTCGCATTATAATCATCACCAATCATATTGGCTAACGAAGTTTTTCCTGCACCAATATTTCCTTCAATAGCAATATAATTATACTTTTCAAAGAGTGAAATTGGTCGTATAATTCTTAATTCTAATTTTTCAATTTCTGTTTTGTCGTCACAGTTTTGCAAACACATTAAAATAGTTTGTTTTTCAATAGGATGTTTAAAATTTGGAGCGATTTCTGTTAGCGGAACCATCACAAATTTACGTTCGAGCATTCTTGGATGCGGAACAATTAAATCTGGAGAAAAAATGATTTCATCATCAAATAATAAAATATCAAGATCAATAATTCTAGAACTATATTGCTTGTTATCAGTGCGTTTTCTGCCTAATTTTTGTTCAATAGAAAGTAAGATTTTTATTAAACTTTCAGGATTCAGATTTGTAGAAATTTTAACACAAATATTATAAAAATCATCACCTTCAAAACCCCAAGATTTGGTTTTATAGACAGATGATATTTTTTGCACAGCACCAATTTTTTCGCCAATTAAATCAATAGCCTTTTGCAAGCTTTGTAATTTGTTACCTTCGTTACTTCCAAGAGATAGATATGTGGTTCTTACTATTTTCAATGATGTTTTTTATGCTAAAGTCAATCGTTTTGTCATTCCTGCGAAGGCAGGAATCCATACAAAGTTAAGTTTAGATTCCTGCCTTCGCAGGAATGACAAACTTTGCTGAATAAATAAACAAAAGATTGAGATCTTTGTTATTAATAAATTGTGAATACAAAGAAAAGAAATGTAAAACGTAAAAGCGTATATTTGCAACTCAATTTATAAACATTTTCATGAAATTTTTACGAAATCTATTAGCGAGCTGTTTAGGAACTTCAATTGCGATTATTATATTAATTTTTTTTGGATTTGTTCTTTTAACTAAAATGGCTTCTTCTTTTGCAGATATTGATAAAGTTACCGTTAAAGGAAATACAGTTTTAGAAATTAATTTAGGTGATGCAGTTAAAGATTATGCTTTAAAACCTGATAATATATTTGATGAATTATTTAAAGAACATGAGTATCAATTAAGTCAAATCATAAATGCGATTGAAAACGCTAAGAATGATGATAATATCAAAGGAATTAGTATTAAAAATTTATCAATAAATGCTGGAATTGCGCAAACACAGACTATTCGTGAGAAGTTGGTAGCCTTTAAAACTACAGGGAAATTTATTACTGCGTATGCTGATTTTTATACACAAAAAAATTACTATTTAAGTTCGGTTGCCGATTCTATTTATGTAACGCCTTATGGTGGAGTTGACTTTAAAGGTTTATCTAGCGAACGCCTTTTTTACAAAGATTTTCAAGATAAATATGGCGTAAAAATGGAGGTTATTCGTCACGGAAAATACAAGAGTGCGGTTGAAGGCTATCTTGATAATAAAATGAGTGATGCAAATCGCGAACAAATTTCTTCGTTTTTAAATTCTATTTGGAGTGAATTGATTGAAGATGTTGCTATCAGTAGAAACAAAACAGTTAAAGAATTGAATTTAATTGCTGATGATTTATTGGCAAGAAACTCAACAATAGCAATAGAAAATAATATGCTTGATGGCGCAATTTATATAGATCAATACGAAGAAATATTGAATACTTTTGTTGATGGCGAAGCAAATATTATAACACTTGAAGACTATATTGATACTGGAAAAGGGCGAATAAAATCATCAGCAAGTAACAAAATTGCGGTATTATATGCACAAGGAACTATTTTGTATGGCAAAGGTGATGAGACCTATATTGGTCAAGAAAGTATGATAAAAGCCATTAGAAAAATCAGAGATAACGATAAGATAAAAGCAGTTGTATTGCGTGTAAATTCTCCTGGAGGAGTTGCTTTGACTGCAGATTTGATTTGGCGAGAGTTAGAAATCCTAAAAAAAGAAAAACCATTGGTTGTTTCTATGGGGAATTTGGCAGCGTCTGGAGGATATTATATTGCTTGTAATGCAGATGTAATTTATGCAGAACCAACAACAATTACAGGTTCGATTGGTGTTTTTGGAACAATTCCTAACTTTAGTGAGTTAGCAGGAAATATTGGCATCAATGCAGAACAAGTTGTAACTAATAAAAATTCGATGGGATATTCTCCTTATGAACCGATGACCAAAGATTTTTATGATGTAACCAAAGAAGGTGTAGAGCAAGTTTATACAACTTTTTTAAATCGTGTTGCTACAGGTAGAAACATGACTTTTGACGAAGTAGATGCTGTTGCGCAAGGGCGAGTTTGGACAGGAAAAGAAGCTTTAGAAATAGGATTGGTTGATGTTCTTGGAAATATGGATGATGCTATTGAAAAAGCAGCAGAATTGGCAGATATTTCGGATTATAAGACAACGAGTTATCCAAGATATAAAAAGGATTTTGAAGATTCGTTTAAAAGTTTTCCTTTTATGAATGTTAAAGAGAAGTTGCTTAAAGAAGAATTAGGCGAAGAGAATTATAAAGCACTTAAAGAGGCTCAAAAAATGTCGCAATTAAAAGGTATTCAGATGTTGTTGCCTTATGATATTGATATTCGATAAATTGATTTGTAATAGAATATAGTCTATTCAGAGCGGTTGAAAGCCTAAAAAATAAGACGTAACTTACCTGTATTGTATAATTTTATTTTATCGGTTTAAGATATGGTTGCGTTTTAATGAACTATATCGTCCGATAGTGTATCGGTAGTGATTATAATTGATAAAGTCAAGTGTTTATTGGTTTCAAATTTAGTTAAAACTATGCACTTTAGTGCATTTCGCTTTAGCTTCTAAAAATTTTTATCTTTGCAGTATGTCAGAACAAAGAACAAATAGCCATACAGTTTCAAGATTAACAGTTCATATAGTTTGGAGCACAAAATATAGGTACAAGGTTTTGACGGGAGATATTCAG
>JAKITY010000075.1 GCA_021647835.1 Flavobacteriaceae bacterium
ATACTTTAATTTTAAATTAGGCCTATCATTGAGTAACAAATGGTTTAGAAAACGAGAAATTAACTAAAAAACTAAAATGATGAAAAAAATCACTTACACAATCGCAGGGTTATTCCTTTTAATAGGAAGTTTAAGCGTTAATGCACAAATGAAAATGAGCGTGCAAGATTGTACAGTTGAGTATAACTTATATAAAGGTGAAGTAACTGGAAAAAACTTTGATGCAGCTAAAAAGAGATTAACAAATCTAATGACAAACTGCCCAACACTTTCTGTAAATATATACAAGCTTGGAACTAAGATTGTAGATGATATGATTGAAAAAGGTGATGAAAATGGAGGAGTCGCATTGTTTAATAAAATTTACACTCAAAGAGTTAAGAATTACCCTAAAGGTTTAGGAAAAGTTTATAGTGATTGGGCAAATTTTATTGCTAAAAACGGTGGAACTGAAGCAGAAGTAATTTCATTATTAGAAAAAGGTTACAAGGCAGATCCAACAGGAATGTCTGCGAAGAACATTTATAAGTATTTTGATGTTGTATTAGAAAATAATAAAAACAACAATGTTCAAAAAATATTAGATACCTATGATGATATTAATGATGCGCTTGAAATAAAATCAGGAAAATACCAACAAAGACTTAGTAAGTTACTTACCAAAGAAGAAGGTGGAGCGACATTAGGTAAGAAAGAAGCAAAGTCTAAAAGAATTGCAGAAGCTATATTAAAAAATATTGGAATCATCACAGGAGGTCTTGATCAAAAAATAGAAGAACTATTAACTTGTGATAGATTGGTACCATTATACAGAAGAGATTTTGAAGCGAACAGAAATAATGGACAATGGTTAAGAAGATCAGTATCAAGAATGTTTAAAAAAGGATGTACAGGAGATGCATTATATGAAGAGTTAGTTGAAGCGTATGCAAACGCAGAGCCATCAGCAGCATCAAAAATGTTTTATGCTACATTACTTGAGAAAAGAGGGAAAATGGCTGAAGCATCAGCAATGAGAAAAGAAGCATTTCATTTAGAAACAGATCCAACTAAAAAGGCTAACCTGTTGCTAAAAGATGCTCAAGACTTATCAAGAAAAGGAAGAAGAAGTGAAGCGAGAAGACAAGCAAATGAAGCGTTGAAATTTAACCCAAGTAATGGTAATGCTTACTTACTAATAGCAACAATGTACGCAAAAAGCGCAAATAGTTGTGGTACAACATTATTTGCAAAAAGAATGGTATATGTTGCAGCACTGAACAAAGCAAGAAGAGCAGCAGTTGTAGATCCAAGTATGGCGTCTAAGGTTAGAAGATTTGTAAAGAGTTATAAATCTAATATTCCAACAACTTCAGATGCATTTAATGAAGGGTACAAAACAGGAGACTCTTATAAAATTGGATGTTGGATTGGAGAAACTGTAAGAGTACAAGTGAGATAAATCAAATATTTAGTACATTTGTTGAATGACTAAATTATGTAAGAATATAATTAGAAACATTGCTGTCATAACTATGACGGCAATGTTTTTTTCTTGTGGTAATGATGCGCAAGAAGTACGTGATTTTCTTGCTGATAAGAATTTGCCAATTGGTGTTGCTGAAAACTTTCACAATATTCATACCGATTCAGGACGTGTAGATTTAAAACTTTCTGCACCTCTATTACATGATTTTAAAAATCGAGAGAAACACCCATATACAGAATTCCCTGAAGGGATAAGAATTGTAAAGGTTGATAAAAATAAAGACTCACTTGTAGTTACAGGAAACTATGCTATAACATATAGCAAGACAAGTATATCAGAAATAAAAGACAAAGTTGTAGTTGTTAATCATGCAGATTATAAAAAACTATTGACAGAACAACTTTTTTGGGATCAAAAAACAAAATACTTTTATACCGAAAAACCATTTACTTTAATTACTCAAACCGATACAATTCATGGTGTTGGGTTTGATGCAAGTGAAGATTTAAAAACATTTATGGCAAAACAAAATAGAGGAAGTATATACTTAAACGAAGAAAATTAAAGATGAATAGAATAGGAAAAATATTTGAAATAGGATACTTAGTAGTTGCTATGGTTTTTATATACGAAGCAATGTCAGAATGGTCAATAGAAGGCTCAAAATCATACACTCTTTTGATTATAGCAGCAATTGCAGTTTTTATGTTCTTTTTTCGTAGAAAAATGAGAATAAAACGAGAAAATTATCACAATCAAAATAAACAATAATGGAATTACAGATTATTGTAATTATTACATCTATTATATTATCAGCCTTTTTTTCAGGGATGGAAATAGCATTTGTATCTGCCAATAAAATGCATATTGAACTTGAGAAAAAAAAGGAAGGATTTATTGCCAAAATTTTAACAAAACTCACTCAAAAATCATCCAAATTTATTACAACAATGCTCGTTGGTAATAACATAGCGCTGGTAATTTATAGTTTTTTTATGGGCGAATTTTTAGTCCAGTTTTTACCAATTGAATCATGGAATTCTTTTACAGTTTTACTGATTCAAACATTGATTTCAACTATCATAATATTAATAACAGCAGAGTTTTTGCCAAAAGCCATTTTTAGAATATATGCTAATGAGGCACTTAAAATATTTGCAATTCCAGCATACTTTTTTTATATAATATTTCATTTTTTATCTGATTTTATTACGGCAATTTCTGATTTTTTTCTTCGAGTATTTTTTAAAACAGCATCAGATGAAGAGCAAACAGAATTTAGCAAAGCAGAATTAGAAAATTATATTTCAGAACAATTAGAAAACACGAATGAAAGTGACGAAGTAGATTCTGAAATTCAAATTTTTCAAAACGCACTTGAGTTTCATGATGTAAAAGCGAGAGAAGCAATGATTCCTCGTACCGAGATTTTAGCAGTTGATATAAATGAAACGATCGTCAATTTAAAAAAACTATTCATAGAAACAGGATATTCTAAAATTTTAATATATAAAAATACGTTGGATGAAATTATAGGCTATGTACATACTTTTGATATGTTTAAAAAACCTAAAAATTTGCGCTCAATATTGATGCCTGTAGAATTCATTCCTGAAAGCATGATGATTAATGAAGTCATGAATGTGCTGGCTAAGAAGAAGAAAAGCATTGCAATAGTTTTAGATGAGTATGGCGGAACATCAGGAATGATAACAGTTGAAGATATTGTTGAAGAATTATTTGGAGAAATAGAAGATGAGCACGATACTATTGAATTAACCGAAAGTAAAATTAATGATAGAGAGTTTGAATTCTCAGCACGTCTTGAAGTAGACTATATCAATGAAGAATATGATTTGGAACTTCCAAAAGATGAAGCTTATGAAACATTAGGAGGATTAATTGGATATTATTCAGAAAACATTTTATCAGAAAACGAAATTATAAAAGTTGATAATTATCAATTTACGATTTTAAAAGCATCATCAACCAAAATAAAAGAAATTCACCTAAAGGTTTTATTTAAAGAAGAATAGAGATTAAGGGCTATCTTTCGTGTACTTTTATTTTATCCATCTACATCATTATTTTATTAAAAAATCACTTTCATATATCGATATGAAATTGTAATTTTGCAGACTAAAATAAAAAGAAAAAAATAATGGCAATTTTATCAAAAATTAGAGAAAGAACTATATTTTTAATATTAATTATTGGTATGGCACTTTTTGCTTTTGTTATTGGTGATTCAATAGGAAGTAATGGAGGACAGAAAATAGATGTAGTTGGTGAAGTAAACGGAGAAACAATAAGTAGAAATGATTTTAGTCAACAATTAGAGACATATAAAGCAAGAGTTGGACGTAACGTTTCTGATGTTCAAGCAATGAATGCAGTTTGGGATGGCCTTGTAAGCGAGCAAGTTTATAAAGAGCAGTTAGATAAAGCAGGAATTGTAGTTGGTGAAAATGATGTCTGGAAATCAATTATTAGTATGCAATATTTTCAAACAGATCCATCATTTAAAAATGAGGCAGGATTGTTTGATGAAGAAAAAGTAAAAGAATTTATTGCAAATATGCAAGAAGATGCGGTTGGTGCTGCAAACGATTCTCCTGAAAAAAATGTTTGGCTAAATTGGTTAAATACGGAAGAAAATCATAGAAAAAACCTTGTTAGAAGTTCATACAATAGCCTTGTAAATGCAGGCTTAGGAGCATCATTAGAGGAAGGAAAGAGAGATTATTTATTTAACAACTCTAAGGTTACTGCACAATATGTATATATTCCTTATACTTCTATTGCTGATAGTTTAATTACAATTACAAATAGCGATTATAAAAATTATATCAATGAGCATTCAAAAGAATTTCAAGTAGATGAATCAAGAAGTATTAAGTATGTGAAATTTGATGTTGTAGCGTCTGAGGATGATAAAAAAGCAATAAAAGCAAGTTTATCTGAAAATATCATTGAAATGAAGAATGCTACAGATGTGGTTACGCTTATTCATGATATTAAATCTGATTTAGCAATTAATAACAATTTTGTTTTTAAAAATAAATTAGCAAAAGATATTGCTGATAAAGTAATGTCTGCTAATGTTAATGATGTCGTTGGTCCTTATGAGGAAAATGGGCATTTTAAACTTTCTAAAATTGTTGCATTTAAGAAGATGCCAGATTCTGTAAAGTCAAGACATATTATCGTTCCTTATATTGGAACAGTTAGGTCTACTTCAACAAAAACTAAGGAGGCAGCGAAGAAGACAATTGATAGTATTTTTAAATTAGTAAAAAACAGTTCGTCAAAATTTATTGCTATTGCTGATGAAGTTAACTCTGACGGTACAAAAGGTAAAGGAGGAGATATTGGTTGGGTATCTAATCTTAGTGCATTCTCACCAAATTTTGATTTAGATTTTGCAAATTATCTTTTTGATAATAAAAAAGGAGATGTACAAATAGTTGAAACTAAATTTGGATTCCATATCATCAAAATTGATGATCAAAAGAACTTTCAGAATACAGTTCAGTTAGCAACATTATCAAGGCAAATTGGACCTTCTGAAGTGACAGAAGCAAAATACTATCAAGATGCAGAAACATTTGCTTCAGAAATTTCTAAAGGAGATAGTTTTGATGATATAGCAAAAGAAAGCGAGTATAAAGTTTCTTACGGAAATAAATTAAAAGAATTGGGAGAAAATGTTCCTGGACTTACGGGAAATCAAAGACAAATTATTCGCTGGGCTTTTAATGATGATACAGACATCAATACAGTAAAACGTTTTGATATAGATAAAGGAGGTTATGCTGTAGCGATATTAACTAATAAAACAGCAAAAGGAACTGCTACAGCAGCAGATGTTGCAGGACAAATTAAGTCAATTATAATAAAAAATAAAAAAGCAGCAATGATTGTTAAGAAAATGGTTGCTACAACATTAGAAGATATAGCAAAAGAAAATGCTGTAAGTGTTAAGACGGCATCTAAAGTAACTTTAGCAAGCCCTACAATTTCTGGAGTTGGTAAAGAATCTGGAGTTGTTGGAGCAATGTCTAACGCTAAAGAAGGAGAAGTTGTTAAAGGAATAAAAGGTGTAAAAGGAGTTTTTGCAATCAAAGTTATTTCTAAAGAAAACCCTACGGAGTTAGGTAATTACGCAACATTCCGTAATAAACTATCAGCGAAGGCTAAAAGTAAATCTGCCCAATTATACAATGCTTTAAAAGAAGCATCAGATATAGAAGATAATAGAGCAAATATATATTAAGAATTTATATTTATTAGTTCAGTAAAAAAGCCAAAATCATTAAATGATTTTGGCTTTTTTTGTGCTCATTGCAATGGACTTAAGTCCATTGTGTAATAGAAGTCCGTTATCTATTCATAGACATTAAAAACTCTTTATTATCAAGTGTAGATTTCATTCTATCACTTAAGAATTCCATTGCCTCAATAGGATTCATATCAGCAAGATATTTACGTAAAACCCACATGCGTTGTAATGTATCTTTATCTAATAGTAGATCATCTCTACGAGTACTAGATTTCACTAAATCAACTGCAGGATAAATTCTACGGTTAGAAATATTTCTATCCAATTGTAATTCCATATTACCAGTTCCTTTAAATTCTTCAAAGATAACTTCATCCATTTTTGAGCCAGTATCGGTCAGTGCAGTTGCAATAATTGTTAAAGAACCTCCGCCTTCAATATTACGAGCAGCACCAAAGAAACGTTTCGGTTTGTGTAGTGCATTTGCATCAATACCTCCAGATAAAATTTTTCCAGATGCAGGAGCAACTGTATTGTATGCTCTTGCCAAACGCGTAATAGAATCTAATAAAATAACGACATCATGACCGCATTCTACCAATCTTTTTGCTTTTTCAAGAACAATATTGGCAACGCGCACATGTTTATCTGCAGGCTCATCAAAGGTCGAAGCAACAACTTCACCTTTTACATTTCGTTGCATATCTGTAACTTCTTCAGGACGCTCATCAATCAATAAAATAATTTGATATACTTCAGGATGATTTGTAGAAATAGCATTTGCAATATCTTTTAACAAGATTGTTTTTCCAGTTTTTGGCTGTGAAACAATCATTCCACGTTGTCCTTTTCCAATAGGCGCAAAAATATCAATAATACGTGTAGATTTATTTCCTTTCATTTCCAAATTAAATTTTTCATCAGGAAATAATGGTTTTAAATGCTCAAAAGCAACACGATCACGTACTATGTTTGGATTCAATCCATTTATTTTTGATACTCTAATTAATGGAAAATATTTTTCACCTTCTTTTGGCGGACGAACATTACCTTTTACAGTATCTCCAGTTTTTAAACCAAATAATTTTATTTGTGATTGAGATACATAAATATCATCAGGAGATGATAAGTAATTATAATCTGACGAACGTAAAAAACCATAACCGTCAGGCATCATTTCCAACACACCTTCACTCTCAATAATTCCATCAAATTCATAATCAGGATCGCGATAGCGATTTCCACTTTTATTATGGTTTTTCGGGTCTTTATGTTGCTTCTTTTGGTTGTTATGTTTTGGTTTATTTGTATGCTCAGGATTTTTTGTAACTTCTTTTTCTGATGTAGTAGTTGTAACTTCTTTTTTCTTCTGAGGAACTTCTACTTTAGTAGTTGTAGGTTGTTCCTTTTTTGGGCTCTCAACTTTCTCTGTTTTTGTAAAAAGATCCTTTTGAACTTCTTTTTTTATAGGCTTATTTACTGTTTTTTTTTCAGTAGTATTAGAAGTTGAATGAGGTTTTGAAATGCGTTTTCTTTTAGGCTTTTCAGTAGGTTTTTCAGGTGTTTCTGCAGGGTTTGCAGCTTGATGATCTAGGATTTGATATACTAAATCTAATTTTTTTAACTGACTAAATTTTTTAAGATCTATTTCTTTAGCAATTTGTTGCAGTTCTACAAGGGATTGTTCCTTGAGTTTTGAAATTTCATACATTATGTATGATTATGATTAATAATTTTATTCTTAGAATAAATATGAATAAGTAATATTGATTGTGAATATAAATTGCTGTAATGCAATTCTCTATCAGAAGAGATGACAAAGATATAAAATAAATTTAATATTAATGTTTTTATCTACAAAAGTTTATTTTATCTTTGCCATTCGTTACTAAAAAACAAAAATGATTCAGCGTATCCAAACTATATATTTGTTCATTGCAGCAATTATTTCTGGCGGATTAATTTTCGTATTCAGTTTGTGGACAAGCGTTGATAAAGTTTTATTTTTCGCAAAAGATGCTTTTGCGTCAGACGATATATTAGTAAAGTTGATACCGATATTATTTTTTAGTTCTGCTTTATTATCATTGATTGCGATATTTCAATTTAACAATAGAAAATTGCAATTTGTTTTAGGACGTTTAAATATTTTGACAAACCTTTTTTTATTAGGCTTGCTGATATATCAATCACTAAATTTATCTGGAGAGGCAGTAGTTTCTGAGAAGGGTATTGGGTTAGTACTTCCAATTATTGTTATTTTTTTGCTTGCCATAGCAAATAAAGCAATAAAAAAGGACGAAAATCTTGTAAAATCTGTTGATAGATTGCGGTAATACTAGTATCATGTATATTTAGTGTATAACCATTCACCTACAGGTGAATGGTTTTTTTTGTAACTTTATTTTTTCTAACGGTTTTCCGTGATGTTAAAATCACTATTTTCCGTTATTGTTTAGAACGTTATGTTTATATAATTTTGAAATGGGAAAATTGAAAAAGATAAGAGTACATATTGCAGACGATCATAGAGTTTTGATTGATGGTATTATCGCAGTACTTAAAACAGAAAATGAAATAGAAGTTGTTGGTAGTTCTCTAAACGGAAAAGAAGTTTTAGAGTGGTATGAAAACAATACATCTGATGTTTTGATACTCGATATTAATATGCCAGAAATTGATGGTATAGGAGTTTTGCAAGAATTTAAAAAAAGAGACTTTCAGCCTCTTACAGTTATTTTGTCAAGTTATGATGATGTAAAACTAATTAAAGAGGTTGTGAAAATCGGAGCAAAAGGTTTTTTAGCAAAGAAATGCGCTGGAGAACAAATTGTTGATGCAATTAAAACTGGCGGAAGGCTTTTCTATTTTGGTGCTGGTACCAGTGGACGCCTTGGCGTTGTTGATGCATCCGAATGCCCTCCAACTTTTGGTGCACCGCACAATATGATTAACGGCTATATTGCTGGCGGAAAAGAAGCAATGTTCACGGCTCAAGAAGGTGCCGAGGATTTTGAGAGCAACGGTGCGGACGATGTAATTGCTGCTAATGTAACCTCAAAAGATGTTGTTTGCGGAATTGCCGCAAGTCGCAGAACTCCGTATGTAATTGGTGCTGTAAAAAAAGCAAAAGAGATTGGAGCAACTACACTCTACATAACAGCAACACCACGAAATACTTTTAACATTGATGAAGTTGATATTGCAATGTGTCCGCACGTAGGACCCGAAGTTGTAATGGGCTCTACACGCATGAAGAGTGGAACAGCACAGAAGTTAGTTTTAAATATGCTTACCACAACCACATTTGTTCGTCTTGGCAAGACATACGAAAACATGATGATAGATCTTCAACAAACGAACAAAAAATTAGTTGAACGTTCAAAAAGAATAGTTATGATGATTACAGGTGTTAAGTATGATGAAGCAGCGGAATACCTTGTTAAATCGGATGGACATGTAAAGACAGCACTAGTTATGATACTTGCAGATGTAGATTTAGAGACAGCAAAATCTCGCCTCGAAAAAGCTGATGGTTTTGTGAGAAAAGCAATTGCATAAAGGCTCTTTGGTTAGTGCAATGTTATGCACTTAGCAATTAGGGAAAACATGGAAAATTATTTTGATAGACAATTTGAGTTAAGATATTTCGAGATGGATAAATTTGGTGAAGCTCCACCTACTACAATTTTAACTTTACTGGAAGAAACAGCCGCTGATCATTGTTATTCAATCGATTTTAGTTTGTATGACCTTGTAGAACAAAATGTTGGTTGGGTATTACGTTCTGGAGTTATGCAAATGGAACGATTCCCTAAATATAAAGAAAAGATTGTTATTCGAACATGGTTGTCAAATTATTCCACTATAAGAGGTTTCAGGCACAATATAATTTATGATGAACAAGGTAATATTATAGGAAGGTCGAAAGGTCTGTGGGTATTCTTTGATATTAAAAAGAGAAGACCTATTAAGATTTTTGATGATATAAGAGAAAAATGGTCTTATTGTGATGAAGACTGTATAAATCATGACATATCTAAAAAGATAGCCCCTATTGACTCTGCTAGTTATACGGAGAAATTTATGGTTAATCGGTACGATACTGATATGAATAAACATGTAAATAATATTAGATATTTACAATGGCTTATTGAGTCGCTTCCCGAAGAGTTGATTGATAATTATTATTTACATTTTATTGATGGAAGGTTTATTGCTGAAGCTGAATACGGTGATATAGTAATATCTACTACTAAGAAAGGTGTTGATGACAATTCTTTTATTCATACAATAAAAATTCAAGGAAGTAATAAGGTTTGTTCTACAGCAAAAACAATTTGGAAGAAAAGAAAATTGACTTGAATTCGCGATTTACACTTTTCCTTTTTTGTAAAATGATTAGTTTGACCTTTTAAACATAACTTCTTTACGCTTGGTTTTTTATTGTGAATTCAAAGTAGTAGTTTTATAAAAGTTGTTCAAGTTTTTAAAGTTAATTTTTAACCCCGCAAAGAGAGCGGGGCAGGTAAAAGGTAGGCGGTTGCGTCTAAAAAAGCCTTTCAAAGGCAGACGCTTTATACGCAACTACGTTAAAACTTTGCATTCCAACCTTCCACTATTAATCGAGTAAATAAAACAAACAATGATAAAAATACCCTCAAATATAAAAGCACTAATATTCGATTGTGACGGAACATTAGTTGACACTATGCCTATACATATGGACGCATGGAAAATTGCATTTGAAATGAACGGACGTGAATTTCCTTACGATTTTATTGATAGTCTAAAAGGAACTCCTCTTCAGGAAATAGTTCAAATATATAATAAAGAATTTAATGATAATATAGATTTTGAAAAAGTATCAAAAATAAAATATGGGTTAACGCACGAAACAATAAAAAAAGCTAAACCCATTAAGCCTGTTGTTGATGTTGCTCTTAAGCACCACAATATTATGCCAATGTCTGTGGCTTCTGGTGGTTCAGAATATAATGTACATGCATCATTAACCTCTGCCGGAATATTAAATTTATTCTCACCAATTCTTACATCAAAAGATAAAATTCCAGGTAAACCAAAACCTGATATATTTTTAGAATGTGCAAAGCAAATGAATGTAGCACCGGAAAATTGTCTTGTTTTTGAAGATGGTGATTTTGTTTTCGCCCACACCGAATACGACTTTGCTACGCGGAATGTAGGCTTTGAAATTTTTCGCTTTGAAAACAATCAAGCTGTGGAACATTGGGATAATATTCAGAAAAGAGAAGAGCCTAATATATTTGGTTACTCAATGGTCGATGGTGAGCACAATGTGATGGATTATGAAAAGACAGAAAGTAACCGTATGGTGATTCAATCATTTGTTCACGACGTACTTATTCAAGGTAATTTTGAAAATATGGATGATTACATAAACGAGGAACACTATGCTGAGCATAGTCCACATGTTGGTGATGAATTTCTCAAATTGTCTAGCGCTCTGTCAAAGTCTTTAAAAGACGATTCTATTTCTGTC
>JAKITY010000076.1 GCA_021647835.1 Flavobacteriaceae bacterium
TTTTGCTATCGAATTAACCGCTCTCAAAACAAAGACACAATATTCAATAACTTAATCAAGAGAATGGTAAAAACAGACAATATTTATCACAAAGAAATAATATGCGTCTAAATGCTTACCTCAATAAAATTAAATTCCTTGTCATAGCATCTGTTGAATTCAGGTTTAATTTCTGAATAAGATTTTAAATCGTCTTTGATACATTCACAAATTTTATTAGATATTTTTTCAGTTATTGTTTCAATACTTTGACTGAAACTTGTCGAACTGCTAAAAATTAAAACTAGTAACGTGATTTTCTTCATATTCGTGATTTTTTTATATTATGCCCAATGTTAAGATATGGTTCTGTTTCAATAAACTATATCGTTCGAAAGCGAAGTTAACGTTTTAAAATGACAAACTCAAACATAACTTTCTAATCCTTAAAAGCAAACTCCACAATATTCGCGCCCATTTTCAAGGCTTTTCCTCTCACTTCTTGTGAATCATTGTGTACTGAAGTATCTTCCCAACCATCGCTTAAATCACTTTCGTAGTCATAAAAACATATTAATTCGCCTTCATAAAACAATCCAAAACCTTGAGGATGTTTACCGTCATGCTCATGAATTTTTGGTACACCTTTTTCAAAGGTATAAGATTGGTTGTAAATAGGATGGTTATATGGTATTTCTTGAAAATCGAGTTTTGGAAACACTTTTTTTAGTTCTCTTCGGATGTATTCATCCAAACCGTAATTATCAGAAATATGTAAAAAACCTCCAGAAGTTAAGTAGTTTCGTAGGTTTTGAACGGCATCATCGTTTAAAAACACGTTTCCGTGTCCTGTCATAAAAATAATAGGATAATTATAGATTTCTACACTTGTTGCCTCAACAGTTTTTGGTTTTTCGCTTATTTTTGTTTGAATGTTTTTATTGCAAAATTCAATCAAGTTTGGCAATGCAGTAGGATTTGCATACCAATCTCCTCCGCCATCGTACTTTAGAATGGCAATATCTTGAGCAAATGATGTTGCGGAAATAAATAGGATTAGAATAAGCGATTTTAGTTTATTCATTAATTTCATATTTATATAATATTCTCCAAAGAATTACCATCATAATTGAATAAAATGCTAAATAGAATAAATGAATTTTGATATTGAAATAATAATATTGATCCATTAAAAACAAAAACTTGTAAGTTAACACCTCGTTAAAAGTAATAATTATTATTGTGCTAATAATTACAAAAAAAAGCAGTATTGACATTTTTTCACTAACTAGTTTTTTGCCTATAACTAAACTTTTTTTCCATTTTAAAATATTATAAATAATGATTGGAATTAAAATTGTGATACAACTAGTAAGAATCAAAATTACCAAATTCCCAAGAAAACTACTTCCTTTTATTAAAATTAACAATAAAGGAAGTGAAGGAATTAATAAATAAAAATACATTTTTTTGTTAGAAAACTCTTTCATAATTTTTTATTATTCATTAAAAAAAGCAACACTATGCGTTGCTGCAATACCAGCAGTTTCTGTTCTCAATCGACTTTCACCCAAAGATACAGGAATAAAATTTTGTTGCAAAGCCGTTTCAATTTCTTTACTAGAAAAATCTCCTTCAGGGCCAATTAGAATTGTAATTTTTTGTTCTTGTCCCTTCGAGCGCAGTCGAGAAGTAAGTTCACTTTTCAATGTTTTCTTATCCGTTTCTTCGCAATGTGCAATGAATAAATTACCATCAAAATCTTGTTTTATAAACTCTTGAAACGAAATAGCACCATTGAATTTTGGTAAATTAAATTTTAACGATTGTTTCATTGCAGATATAACAACCTTATCTAATCTTTCTTTTTTAATTACTTTACGTTCAGAGTGTTTGCAAATTATTGGTGTGATTTCATCAATGCCAATTTCGGTTGCTTTTTCGAGAAACCATTCCAATCTATCATTATTTTTTGTTGGAGCAATTGCAATATGTAAATAGTAATTCCAAGGCTTTTCTTTCACTTCGGATTTAATAATTTGAATCGTACATTTCTTGTCATTTGCAAAAAGAATTTCCGCAGTAAAAAGGCAACCTTTTCCGTTGGTGATAAATAAGGTGTCGCCTTCTTTTTTTCGCAATACTTTCACAATATGACGACTTTCAATTTTATCAAACGTAAATTGATTTGAAGTAGTGTTTATAGCTGGATTGTAAAATAATTGCATTTCTTTTATCTTTTGTCTTTCAACGAATTGGTCTATAAATCTTTTTTATAAGTTCTCCGTCTTTTATGTGTCACAGGATTCATATTTCGCCATAATTGTCTAATGGCAGTGTTTTCTTCTAATTCTGGGGTTCTTATCAGTTTTGTAACGCCTCTTTTTGAAAAGGTTTTATAAAATTCATCAAAAATAATAGCAACAACTCCTTTGTTTTGATAATCTGGATGTACACCAATTAAGTAAAAAATAACTTCTTTACTATGTTTTTTTGCTTTGAGTAAGTGATAAAATCCGAAGGGGAATAATTTGCCATTTGCTTTTTGTAAAGCCTTAGAAAACGATGGCATAGTCACTGCAAAGGCAACTAGATTATCATCCTTATCAAGAATAAACTCAATGTATTCAGGATTGATAAGACTTATATACTTCTCTTTAAAATATATTCGTTGCTCGTCAGAAATAGGAACAAAAGATGCTAATTTTGAATACGCAGCATTAAACAAATCGAACATCTTATCTACATAAGGTAAAATTTGTTCGGTTTTGGTGAAATGCATAGAACGCAATTGATAACGCTTTGCAATTAGTTTTGCCAATCGAGAAAAATCATCGGGATTTAAATCTTTAAAAAGCATGTAATTTTCTAACCATTCTTTTGCTTTTACAAATCCTAATTGCTCCAGATGTTCTTTGTAATACGGATGATTGTACCAAGTAATCATGGTTCCAATATGATCAAAACCTTCAATTAAAACACCGACTTTATCAAGATTTGTAAATCCAACAGGACCTTCAATAAACTTCAAATTATGATGTTTTCCTATTTCAGAGACTTTATTTAAAAGTGCTTTTGAAACCTCAATATCATCAATAACATCAAACCATCCAAAACGCATTTTTTTGATTTTTTGATTTTTAATTTCTGTCCAGTTAATAATTGCACAAACTCGCCCAACAATTCTATTATTTTTATAAGCCAATAAAAAAGTGGCTTCAGCATGTTTGAAAACTGGATTTTTAGTTTTATCAAAACCAGCAATTTCATCGTTGATGATTGGCGGAACCCAACAATCGTTGTTTTTATATAGTGAAAAAGGAAACTTTACGAAATCTCGCATTTCCTTTTTGGTAGTGACTTCTTTAAGCGTAATCATCTATTTCTTCTTTTTCTTTTTAAATAATCGAGAGAAAAAGCCATTTTTCTTAGTTTTTTTTTGCTTTATTTTATTTCCATCTTTATCAGTTTCAATAACTTCATCCTTATGCCTATCCAATCGCCAAGTAGCGCCAAGACTTACAATAAAATTTGAATCCTGAACACTTAAATTTGCACGAACAGCAGCATCAAATTGTAAATTCTCATTCCATAAATATGCCGCGCCTGTTCCTATTTGAAAATCAGTTTTATATTTTAAAAAGTCACCTTGATTTTCTGCGAAAAAGGACCAATCTTGATTGATTGCGTAGGTTGCGGTAACTATATATGAGTACGTTCGATTGTCTGTTCCAACTTTATCAGCAATAAGATTGGTTAATAAAACAAAGCGATTTGTAAAATCATTTTGTAATAAAACCGCTGCTTTCGGACTCATTTTTTTTTCTTTGTAAGCCTTTCCAAGAAAGTTTAAATTCATACCAACATACACTCCAACTGATGGAATCAAACGTTTTTTGTCAAATGCTGTTCGCTTTTTCCAACTTCTTATTTCTTTAGAATTATCTGTAAATTTTTGTTGAAAGATTAGGTATTTAGCACCAAGAGTAAGTTCACTAAGTCCACTGACTTTGCCAATATCAGTTGAGAAAACATTATTAAAAGTAAGTTTATTTTTTTGATAAGTTACTTTAGCGTTAAACTCTAATTTTTCCATAAACTTTCCATATCTAATGAAAATAGTTCCACCAAAAGGGTCAGTTTTTGCAAAAGTTTCGTTCGAATTGCTTTTTCCGAAGAAAATTCCGCCTTCAATTTGTATTACATCTGTTCCAACACCATAAGGGCTTTCAGAAAAACCAGGTCTTTTCGAATTAATAATTTCAGTATATTGCGCGTTAACAAACTGAATGCTAGTAATTAAAAGCAGTAATGATATAATTTTTTTCTTGCTGAATGTTTTCATAGGTTCAAATATAAGATTTTATCTACGTAAACGTTTTAAGTTGGTATCAAATTGTTATTTTTGAATTAAATTTTAATAAAAGTAAGTTACTACATTTTTTAGAATAGAATTCGTCAGTTCGAGTGGTTTTTTGACGATAGGAAGAAAATTGTATTGAGAACAGATATTATAGAAAGATTTCTCGATATTTTTTGATTAAATTTCACTCCATCAAAACACTCGAAGTGGCGTTAAATTAAATTTTTAAAACAACTATGCAATTACTTAGAACAATAGCAATCATCTTTTTAGTTTATTACGGATTAAAAATTATTGTAAGATTTGCTTTTCCAATGATTTTAAAACGCTTTGTTGGAAAATTTGAAGAAAAAGTTAGAAGCCAACAGCAGCAACAAGCATCTACACCTAATGAGAAAGTTGGAGAAACAGTGATTGATAAAAAACCTATTTCAACAAAAGAATCGAAGAGTGATGTTGGAGAATATGTTGATTATGAAGAGTTGGAGTAGTTTTTGTTGAGTTAAAAAGTTAATAATTTATGATAAACGGTAAAAAAACAATTCCATACCTAATAGCAATACTCATTTTCATAGTTGCATCGTTGGCTTACTTCTCGCCTGTATTAAAAGGGAAGAAAATTCAGCAAAGCGATATTACACAATATATAGGTTCATCAAAAGAAATAAAAGATTTTAGAAAAGACTATGATGCCGAACCTTATTGGACAAACACTTCTTTTGGAGGTATGCCAGCCTATGTGATAAGTGCCTATTATCCTCATGATTATATCAAAAAATTAGATAGATTAATTCGGTTTTTACCACGACCTGCAGATTACCTTTTCCTTTATTTTATTGGTTTTTTTGTATTATTGATGACTTTAAAAGTTGATTGGAAACTTGCTATAATTGGCGCTTTAGGTTTTGGATTTTCAACCTATTTAATTAGTTTGTTTGGCGCAGGACATAATGGAAAAGCACATGCAATTGCGTACATGCCGTTGGTTATTTCTGGGATTTTATTGGTTTTTCAACGAAAATATCTTTTTGGTTTTATACTCACAGCATTGGCAATGTCATTAGAATTGGCAGCCAATCACGTGCAAATGACCTATTATTTATTCTTTTTAATTTTAATTTTTGGTATCGTACAATTAATAGAATCTATAAAAAATAAAGAATTACCACATTTTGCAAAAAGTATTGGTGTTTTATTGGTTGCTGTGATACTTGCAATCGGTACAAATGCTACAAATTTATTGGCAACTCAAGAGTATGCAAAGCACAGTACACGAAGTAAAAGCGAATTGACAATTACGCCTGACGGAAAAGAAAGAGAAGCAACTTCAGGATTAGACAAAGATTATATTACACAATACAGTTACGGAAAATTAGAGACTTTTAACTTATTTATTCCTCGTTTTGTGGGAGGAACAAGTCACGAAGAGGTAAAAGATAGTGAAGTGAGAAATTTTTTGCAAGATGCTGTAAATGATGGTTTAAATCCAGATGATGCAAATTATTTATTGAATATAGCATCTATGTATTGGGGAGCACAACCATTTGTTGCTGCACCTGCTTATATTGGAGCAATTTTTATTTTTCTGTTTGTATTGGCACTGTTTTTAGTCAAAGGAAACTTAAAAAAATGGCTCGTTGCTGCAACTATATTTTCGATTCTGATGAGTTGGGGAAAAAACTTCGGTTTTTTAACCGATTTCTTTATCGATTATGTGCCGTTGTATAACAAATTTAGAGCAGTATCTTCTATACAAGTCATTGCAGAATTATGTATTCCGTTATTAGGAATATTAGGATTAAAAGAATTGTTTTCTTCGGATGTTTCTAAGGATTTAAAAATAAATGCTTTAAAATGGACAACCATTATTGTTGGTGGATTGGCATTATTATTTACTGTTGGAGGAACAGGATTGTTTACGTTTGAAACTCCTGTAGATGTTCAAATAGACGAACAGGTTAGCGGTTTTTTAGAAGCCGTAGTTGCAGACAGGCAAACCTTGTTTTTTGGCGATAGTTTACGAACTTTAAGTTTAGTTCTTGCTTTTGCTGGAATACTTTTGTTGTTTTTAAAAGAAAAAATCACGCAAACAATCGTATTGATTGGGTTTGCAGTTTTGCTGTTATTTGACCTTGTAAACGTTGACAAACGCTATGTAAATAACGATTATTTTACAAGTGCAAGAAAAGTAAAAAAGCCCTTTAAAAAATCATCAATTGATGCAGAAATACTCAAGGATAAAAGTTACTATCGTGTAGCAGATTTCACAAAAAGTATTTTTAATGATGCTTCAACTTCCTACTTTCATAAATCAATTGGCGGTTATAGCGCTGTAAAACCAAAACGCTATCAAGAATTATTTGATTTTCATGTTGATGTGAGAAACAAAAACATCAATCCAGAAGTATTGAATATGTTGAATACAAAATATATTGTCAATATAAACGGAAAAGGAGAACGAGCATTGCAAAAAAACAGGAATGCAAATGGAAATGCTTGGTTTGTACAAAAACTAAAAGTTGTAAAATCTGCCAATGAAGAAATAAAAGCGTTGGATAGTATTGATACCAAATCAACTGCAATTATTAGGAATAAATTATTAGGAAACTTGTCAAAACAGTTTGAAATTGACAGTTTGGCAACTATTAAATTGACAGATTACAAAGCAAACGCTTTAACCTATGAAAGTAGCGCAAACACAAATCAATTTGCCGTATTTTCAGATATGTACTATAAAGACGGTTGGAACGCTTATATTGATGGAATCAAAACACCTATTTATAAGGTAAATTATGTTTTGAGAGCCATTTCTATTCCAAAAGGAACGCATAAAATTGAGTTTAATTTTGAGCCAAAAGTTATCAAAAAAGGAAATACAATAACCTTAATTTCCTATGGGTTATTGCTGTTGATTTCTGTTGGTTGGTTTTTTGTGGAAAGAAGAAAATAGACGACATAAGATTTAAGCGTAAAGACAAAAAATCTTTGCGAGCTTCTGTGTTTTCTTTGCGCAATAATTTAACTTCTTAACAATCCGTGAAAATCCGTGCAATCCGTGTCTATCTAACCACAAACAACACAAAGTAAAATCTCTGTGAATCTCTGTGCAACAACTCAAACCTCACAATTTAGAACAGCATCAACCAACTCTCTTTCTCGTCTTTCAATAGGAAAATTAGTTGCAATTTGCTCTCTAACTTGCGCTGAAGTTATTTTGTTTTTATCTAAATTAGAAATGATGTTTTTAAGTAAATCAGCATCTTTTTTCTTCAAAACATATCCATTATCACCAATAATATCAGGAATACCTGCAACATTACTTCCAATAGGAATACAACCGCAAAGCATTGCTTCGCATAATGCATTTGGAAATCCTTCAAACATAGATAGTTGAAAATAGTACTGATGCTTGTTGTAAATTAGTAGCAATTCATCTTGATTCACATTGTCAATTAAATGAACATTTTTTGGGCATTTTTCTTCCAAAAAAACGTTACCAACAATGGTAAAATGATGCGTTGGAAATGCTTTTGCCGTTTCAATAATTAAATCAATTCCTTTGCGATAATAGCCGATTTTATGCAACGCAACTGTAACTGTTAAAAAGGAGTTTTCAAGCCTTTTGGAGTCTGTAATTCGCCATTTTTTAGTGTCATAACCGTTTACTATTTCTACAATTTTTGTTTTTATAGATGGATTAAAAGCACGAATACCTTGATTGGGAAACTGCACGTTAAGATAGGTGTAAAAACTTTTTTCAAGACTCTTATGAACAGGCAATACTAAGGAAGCATTTCTAAACGAAAAATTAGTAAACCAACTCAGTATTTTCTTGTTGTTTGCACCGTAATTTATCTCTGGAAGTTTGGCGCAATCCGTTCCAATGGCAATAATAATAATAGGTTTTTTGAGTATTTTTCCGAAGATTACAGGTAAGAAAGAAACATATCCAGCAGACTGAATTACAATGGATTTGTAGTCGGATATATTAAAAAGTAAATGAAAAAATTGTTTGATAAAAGCAATGGGAAGCAGTTGTTTTTTAGCTGTATCAAAATGGTGTAAAGAAACCGTGAATTTTTTGCTCAATATCGAAACATCTCGCTTTGTAAAAGTTGAAAACTGCACAAAGGTCATTAAGATATGTTGCTTTTTGTTATTTTTCATTTTTTATCTTTTTTCTTCATTGCGAATGAGGTTACTTCGACTACGCTCAGCAACCAACGAATGAAGAAATCTGTTTTTAAATCAGAATTGTTTGCACAAATTGATAGCAAATTTACTGAAAAGTTATAGATTAGCAGATGAGATATTACGGAAATCCGTAGTGATTTTTTAGAATGAAAAAACAAGAAAAAACACATATTTTATTAAACAATGTAGTTCCGTTTAACAATGGCGATGTTGCCTTGTTTTATTCGTTGTACAAAAAATTAATAGCCGCTAATTTTTCAGTTGAAATAGCAACGTATAATTATAAGTTGGCAAAAAAAACGTATCCGAATATTCCGTTTGTAGAAGAATTGGGACAGCACAAAATATTCACAAAACTCCCGATTTTAAAACGAATTATACTTCCGTTTTTGTTTTTGAAATCTAAAGCATATCAAAAAGCGACTATAATTATTGGAACTCCTGGAGGTTATATCAACTCAAATTATGCCATTAGAAATAGCATTTTAATTTATAAAATTGCAAAGAAATTTGGTAAAAAAACAGCCATTTATTCGCAATCTGTTGGTCCTTTAAACAAGAAAGATGGTTTGTTTTTTAAAAAATTAATGGAAAACTCTATTGATTATTTATTTGTTAGAGATTCGTACTCCAATAGCGTTTTAGAAAATCTGAATGTACCTAAAAACAAATATAGCCAAACTAAAGATGCCGCATTTTTATTGGGTTTTTCGGAATTAAATCTAAACAAACAAAAAAAAGTTGCTTTTTCAGTACGAAAATGGTTGTATGACGGAAGAAGTATGGAGTTGTATAAAAAAATGATTGCGAAACTTGCTAAAATTGTGATTGATAAAGGCTATACAGTCGATTTTTTATCAACCTGTCAAGGTTTGAAAACCTATAAAGATGATGCTGTTGTTGCACAAGAAATTTATGATAGTTTAGATGAAAGATACCAAGAACAAATAACAGTTTTGAGCGATTATTATGTGTTTGACGATTTGTATAAAAAAATAGAAGAATATGAGTTTGTTTTAGGAACAAGATTGCATATGTGTATTTTGGCGATGACTAAAAATATTCCAGCATTTAATATAAGTTATGAAATAAAAGGAAAGGAATGTTATAATTATTTAGGCTTTCCTGAATATTCAATAGATTTTAATGAGAATATAGAAAAGGCTCAAACTTCTTTTATTAATTTTATTGAAAAGAAAGAAATAATGCGAAAAGAATTAAAGACAATCATTCCAAAACTGCATAAAGAAGCCGTTGAAGATTTTGATTTTTTTATGGATAAAATTACTAAAAAGTGACCGTTTTAATCATTACATATTATTGGCCAAAATCTGGAGGAAGCGGCGTGCAACGCTGGTTAAAATTCGTGAAATATTTTCGAGATTTCGATATAGAACCTGTTGTTTATACCGTTGATAATCCATCGTATGAAGTAATTGACGAATCTTTGATTGCTGAAATTCCGAAAGGAATAACCGTATTAAAACAACCAATTTTTGAACCAAACAATTTCATCAGAAGTAAAAAAGTAGCAACTGCAAAAGTCAGTTCAAATCCATCATTTATTCAAAAAATGATGTGCTATATTCGTGGAAATTTCTTTATTCCAGATGCACGTAAATTTTGGGTACAACCATCGGTAAAATATCTGAAAAAATATTTAAAAAACAATAAAATTGATGTTGTAATTACCACAGGACCGCCACATAGTATGCATTTAATTGGAATGAAATTAAAGCAACAGTTAGGTGTAAAATGGATTGCCGACTTTAGAGATCCAATGTCAAATTTATTCTACAATAAAGAATTATTATTGACCAAAAAGTCTAAAAATAAATTAGAAAAATTAGAGAAACAAATTCTAACAACTGCTGATAGAATACTTACAGTAAGTAATTATATCGCGCAAGAGTTTGAAAGAAAAGGCGCAAAAGTAGCCGTAATTACAAATGGTTATGACAACGTGGTCATTGAGCGTAACCAAAATGAGGTCATTGAGCGTAGCCAAAATGCGGTCGTTGAAAAAACTTCTAAAACACGGTCGCTGAGCGTAGCCGAAGCGAAGTTCACAATATCACACATAGGATTATTGCCAGCGCAAAGCAATCCAAAAATATTGTGGAAAGTTTTGCAAGAGTTGATTGAAAAAGACATGCAATTTGCAAAAGATTTACAAGTAAATTTAATAGGAAATATATCTGAAAAAGTAATAGAAAGTATTGCTGATTTTGGATTGAAAAAATACATAAAACAAACTAAATATGTACCGCATTCAAAAGCAATTGAATTGCAAAAACAAGCGCAAGTACTGTTGCTGTTAATTCCAAAAGTTGATGGAGCAGCAGGAATTGTAACGGGAAAAATATTTGAATATATAACTTCAAATAGACCTATTTTAGCAATCGCTCCAACCAATGGAGATGCTGCTGAAATCATTACAACAACCAAAACAGGAGTTGTTGTTGATTTTGATGATGAAATTAAACTAAAAGATGCTGTTTTATCATTTTATAAGAAATATAAAGACGGAAAATTGGAAGTGAAGCCAAAAAATATAACGCAATTTCATCGGAAGAATTTAACCGAGAAATTAGCCCAAATAATTACTGATTTATAATGGGAGTCGTATTAAAACAATCCTTTAAAAACACACTAATCCTTATTTTAGGGTTTGCGATTGGCG
>JAKITY010000077.1 GCA_021647835.1 Flavobacteriaceae bacterium
TTCAAGGTAATCCACACGATAGTAAAACTATCGAACCTTTATTAGAACAGATGCAAGAAACTATAAATTACAATCCTAAGGAATTAATTTATGATAGAGGCGGAAAAGGACAAAAGCAAATAAGAAACACAAAAATATTAACACCTGATTACAAACCTTTAAAACGAGATACTGAATATCAAAAAAGAGTTAAACGAAAGAACTTTAGACGAAGAGCAGCAATAGAACCAGTTATTGGACATTTAAAAACAGATTTTAGAATGGGACAAAACTATCTTAGCGGTAAAGATTCTCCACAAATCAATGCATTTTTAGCAGCAACTGGTTGGAATCTAAAGAAAATGATGAGAAAGTTAAAACTTGAACTTGAAAAAATATTTTCTAATTTGTTTTTGAAATTTTTAACAAAAAATCTAACTTTCAAATATTAACTTTGTAAGGAACGACTATATAGTATTTCGTTTTCAGTAGCGCATATAATCAGTCACAATGCAGGAATGCAGTTGGTATCTGCTCAAGGTTTTGACATGACTTGGTATATTTTTACGGGAGTTGCTGTTTTGTGTATGATTGCACTATTGTATTTAAGAAAAATGGTAAAAATTGAAACAGTGAAATGAACCTAAATCAAGTTACAATACCATCAATAAATGTTGAAAAATCGATTAAGTTTTATCAAAAATTAGACTTAAAATTGATTGTAAAATCCTTGCCAAAATACGCTCGATTTGAGTGTGATGGAGATGCAACATTTTCGATTCATTTGGTCGATGAGTTGCCAAAAGAAAATGGTGCAATTATCTATTTTGAAAATGATAATTTGGATGCTCTTGTAAAAAAACTGCAATCTAAAGGTATTATTTTTGATTCCTTGCCACAAGATACTTCTTGGTTGTGGCGCGGCGCGCTTAAAAGATTTAGATGGAAATCAAATTATTTTGTACAAAGCAGGAGAGAATAGAAAAAATCCGCCGTGGAGAATATAATGCTTACATATTTCTGCGATACTGACCACCAACACTAAATAAGGCATTTGTAAGTTCACCTAAAGAACAAACTTTAGTAGCCTCCATTAATTGCTCAAAAATATTTTCATTACTGATGGATTTTTCTTGTAATAAATGCAATTGCTCTTTTACTTTTCCTACATTTCCTTTGTTAAGATTTTCTACAACTTCTATTTGATATTTTTTTTCTTTTTCAGTTGCTCTAATTACTTCTTTAGGTATTTCTGTTGGCGAACCTTTAGAACTTAAAAACGTATTTACACCAATTATTGGAAATTCTCCAGTATGTTTTAGCGTTTCATAATACAAACTTTCTTCTTGTATTTTACTGCGTTGATACATCGTTTCCATTGCACCTAAAACACCGCCACGTTCCGTAATCCTATCAAATTCTATATAGATTGCTTCTTCAACCAAATCAGTTAATTCTTCAATAATAAATGCACCTTGTATTGGATTTTCATTTTTAGCTAAACCTAATTCTTTATTAATTATTAATTGGATAGCCATTGCTCTACGAACTGATTCTTCAGTTGGTGTTGTAATGGCTTCATCGTAAGCGTTTGTATGAAGTGAATTGCAATTATCGTAGATTGCATACAATGCTTGAAGCGAAGTACGAATGTCATTAAAATCTATTTCTTGCGCATGTAAAGAACGTCCAGAAGTTTGAATATGATATTTCAACATTTGTGCTCTTTCGTTAGCGCCATATTTTAATTTCATCGCTTTTGCCCAAATTTTACGAGCAACACGACCAATTACGGAGTATTCAGGGTCAATTCCGTTAGAGAAAAAGAAAGATAGGTTTGGACCAAATTTATTGATGTCCATGCCACGAGATAAATAATACTCTACATAAGTGAAACCATTAGACAAGGTAAAAGCCAATTGCGAAATCGGATTTGCGCCAGCCTCAGCAATATGATAACCAGAAATAGAAACCGAATAAAAATTACGTACTCTATTTTCGATAAAATATTCTTGAACATCACCCATTAATCGTAAAGCAAATTCTGTAGAAAAAATACAAGTATTTTGTGCTTGATCTTCTTTTAAAATATCGGCTTGTACCGTACCACGAACTTTGGCAATGGTTTCGTGTTTTATTTTTTGATAAACATCACTTGATAAAATCTCATCACCAGTAACGCCAAGTAATAGCAGTCCTAAGCCGTTATTTCCTTCAGGTAAATTGCCTTGATATTTTGGTCTTGCTACATTTTTATCTTTATATATATTAGCGATTTTTTGTTCCGTTTCTTTTTCTAAACTATTTTCAGTAATATATTTTTCACATTCTTGATCAATGGCAGCATTCATAAAAAAGCCAAGCATCATTGGTGCAGGACCATTAATAGTCATAGAAACTGAAGTCATTACATTAGTTAATTCAAAACCTGAATATAATTTTTTCAAATCATCTAAACAACAAATCGAAACTCCTGCATTACCAATTTTTCCATAAATATCAGGTCGTAAATCAGGATCATTTCCATACAAAGTTACGCTATCAAAAGCAGTAGAAAGTCGTTTAGCAGGCATTCCTAAACTTACATAATGAAAACGTTTGTTGGTTCGTTCTGGTCCACCCTCGCCAGCAAACATCCTAGTAGGGTCTTCTCCTGTTCGTTTAAACGGATAAATTCCTGCTGCATAAGGAAACTCTCCCGGAACATTTTCTTGCATTGTCCAATATAAAATATCGCCCCAAGCCTCGTATTTTGGTAAAGAAATTTTTGGAATTTTTAACTGCGATAAAGAAATCGTATGTGTTTTTATATTGATTTCTTTATCACGTACTTTAAAAGTATATACTTCGTCTAGGTAACGCTGTTTTTTAGTTTGCCAATTTAAAATGGCTGTCCAATTGTGTGGATTTAAATCCATTTTTACTCTGGCGAATTCTTTAAATAGTAATGAAAGAAATTCTTTATTATTCTGAGTGGAATTGAGAATCTTTTCTTCGTTAATTCCATTTTCTGTCAATAGAGATTCTTCACTATCGTTCAGAATGACATTTGAGACTGAAAGAATCGTTTGGTAAACACCAAATAATTTTTGAGCAATTACTTTCTGTTCTAAAGCAATTTTATCATAATTACGATTCGTTTCTGTAATTTCAGATAAATAACGTGTTCTATTTGGTGGAATGATGAATTGTTTTTCACTCATTTCTGAAGTGATTTCGTAAGATGAATTCATTTTAACAGAAGTTGATAAATTATTCAATTTATCGATAATTGCGCGATACAAATTATTCATTCCAGGATCATTAAATTGCGAAGCAATTGTACCATAAACTGGCATTTCATCCATTGGTGTGTCCCACAAATTATTATTACGCATGTATTGTTTTTTCACATCGCGTAAAGCATCTAAAGCACCACGTTTGTCAAATTTATTTAACGCTATTAAATCTGCAAAATCTAACATGTCAATTTTTTCTAATTGCGTAGCTGCTCCATATTCTGGAGTCATTACATATAAAGAAACGTCAGAATGTTCTATAATCTCGGTATCACTTTGACCAATACCTGAAGTCTCTAAAATAATTAAATCATAATTTGCTGCTTTCAAAATTTCAACAGCTTGACTAACGTGCTTGGATAATGCTAAATTAGATTGTCTTGTTGCTAAAGAGCGCATATAAACACGGTCATTTTTAATAGCGTTCATTCTAATTCTGTCGCCAAGTAAAGCGCCACCAGTTTTCCTTTTAGAAGGATCAACCGAAACAATTGCTAACGTTTTTTCAGGAAAATCAATTAGAAAACGCCTTACTAATTCATCTACTAACGAAGATTTTCCTGCGCCACCAGTACCTGTGATTCCTAAAACGAGAACTGTAGCGTTTGGTGTTGATTTGAATATTTTTTCAAATTCTTTGGATTTGTTTTCAGCGATAGAAATTAATCGAGCAATTGTAGTTATATCTTTGTCTTTTAAACTTTGATTTACAGTTTTATTTTTTGGTAAATCTAATGGTAAAACTTCAAAATCACAGGTTGAAATCATGTCGTTAATCATGCCTTGTAATCCCATTTCTCTACCGTCATCTGGTGAGTAAATTCGCGCGATACCATACGCCATTAAATCTTTAATTTCTGATGGAAGAATTACACCGCCGCCGCCGCCAAAAATCTTTATTTGACTTGCTCCTTTTTCTTGCAATAAATCGTACATATATTTAAAATACTCATTGTGTCCTCCTTGATAAGATGTCATCGCAATGGCATTTGCATCTTCTTGAATGGCAGTATTTACAACTTCTTCAACGCTTCTATCATGACCAAGATGAATAACTTCAACTCCTGTTGCTTGAATAATTCTACGCATAATATTTATGGCAGCATCGTGTCCGTCAAAAAGAGATGCGGCAGTAACAATACGTACTTTGTTTTTTGGTTTATAAGGTGTGATTTGTTCCATGTATAGCATACGATTTACGAGTGCAATTTACGGAATTTTACAGTTTGAAGTGTTAAAAATCAGTTAGAATAAACTTTTTTTATTTTAGATACTTAAAAAAACTAAACCTTTTTTTGGTTAATAAATAATTTGGATTGTATTCGTTTTGGTATGCTTCTCGCTCAAAAGAAATATTTCTATAAGCCGAATCCCAATTTTTATATTGTATCAATCGAACTATAAACTCTGTGAAATACCACATAAAAAAGAAAATCCATAATAATTCTATTTGCTGTTTCAAATGTATTTTTTCATGGTTAATAAGTGTTAAATTATTTTTTAAACCATTACTTTTTAGAAATATAAATGGATAAATAGTAAGTCCAATATATTTTTTAGGGATTATATGTTTGAAAATTAAAATCATCTATTGATTAGATAATCAAAAATGAAGCCAAGTTTTACAGAAAATAAAATATGTTTTGGTATGGTTGTTGATGCTTGTAAAGGAACAGAAAAGAATGTTGTAAAAGCACTTTTTTGGATGAGAATGTTAAAATTGTTATTTTTGAAAGCAATTTTAGATTAAGAAGTTTTAAAACTATTGTAAATTAAAAAAAAATGAAATTATTCAAGATTTTACCTTTAATATTACTGATGCTAGTAGTTTCTTGTTCAACAGTTAAAGTTGCAACAGACTATGATACAAAAGTAGATTTTACTCAATATAAAACCTTTGCATTTTATAAAAAAGGAATTGATAAAGTTGATATTTCAGACTTAGATAAACGTAGAATTTTACGCGCAATAGAATCAGAAATGCTTGCAAAAGGAATGACAAAATCAGAAAATCCTGATGTGATTGTAAATATTTTTGCAAAGTCAACAAAACGAGTAAAAGTGTATGATGACTATAATTATTTTTGGAGACCTTGGTATTATGGACCAAATTTTGGAACAAGAATATCACAGTATAATGAAGGGACATTGTTTATTGATATGATTGATAATAACAAGAAAGAATTGGTTTGGCAAGGAATAGGAAGTGGAGCGTTGGTGATGAATAATCCTGCTAAAAAGGATGCAAGAATTAAAGAATTTGTTGGGGAGATTATGGCAAAGTATCCGCCATTCTCTAAATAATAAATTAAGATAAATATTTCTAAGAAACGTTCCTAATTTCGGAACGTTTCTTATTTTTACACGATGGATTACAGTAATTTACCAAAGTTAGAGCCTGAAGATTTTTATACCAATGAAAAAGGATATCGTGTTTTTACGAAAAAGTATCATCTAAAAAGAGGTTATTGCTGTAAAAATGCTTGCAAGCATTGTCCGTATGGGTACGACAAGAAAACAGGAGAAATAAAAAAATAATAATCATGATAAAAAAAGTTTTAGCAGTAGTTTTTATAATGCAATTTGTGGCTTGCGCTGAATTGAATCAAGTAATAAATCAATTGCCAAGTGGTGGATTGACTAACCAGCAAATTGGTAGCGGTTTAAGAGAAGCTTTGAATAACGGAATTACAAATCAAGTAAATGAGTTGGCTATTAAAGACGGTTTTTTAAAGAACGAATTGGTTAAAATTCTCTTACCAGAGGAATTGCAAAAAGTTGATAAAGCATTGCGAACAATTGGCTTGTCAAGTTTGGCAGATGAAGGGTTAAAAGTGTTGAATCGTGCAGCAGAAGATGCGGTTGGAGAAGCAATTCCAATATTTGTAGATGCCATAAAAGCAATTACTTTTAATGATGCTAAAAATATTTTATTAGGCGATGATAATGCAGCAACGACATATTTACAAGGTCGAACTTCAAATGCATTATATCAAAAATTTAGCCCTATAATTAATAATTCGTTTCAAAAAGTAGGCGCAGATAGAATTTGGGAAGACTTAATTACACGATACAATAATTTACCATTTACCAATAATGTTGATGCTGATTTGACGGCTTATGTTACTGACGAAGCCTTGAAAGGAGTTTATAAAATGGTAGAAGTTGAAGAAAAGCAAATAAGAACCAAAATTGATAAGCGTACTTCTGATTTGTTGCGAAAAGTCTTTGCGCTTCAAGACAATAAATAAATGTTTATTTCTTCAAAATCATTTCCATTTCTTGCTGTAACTCTTTGGCTTTTTCTGCTGATTTTTTAGCAAAATCAATATCATTTCCAGCATAAATAATTCCACGAGAAGAGTTGATTAGTAATCCTACATCTTTTGTCAATCCGTATTTACAAACGTCTTGTAAGTTTCCGCCTTGTGCACCAACTCCTGGAACTAATAGAAAATGATTTGGAACAATTTTTCGGATACTTTCAAAATATTTAGCCTTCGTTGCGCCAACAACAAACATTAAATTATTACTGTTTTTCCAAGTCAACGCTTTTTGAAGAACCTCTTTGTAAAGTTCATTGTTGTTGATTTTCATCCCTTGAAAATCAAGTCCACCTTTATTAGAAGTGAGTGCAAGCATAATCGTAAATTTATCTTCGAATGCCAAAAATGGCTCAACAGAATCGCTTCCCATATAAGGCGCAACAGTAACTGAATCAAAATTTAAATCCTCAAAAAAAGCCTTTGCATACATTGTAGAAGTATTTCCAATGTCTCCACGTTTTGCATCAGCAATTGTAAAAATTTCAGGATGCTTTTTATTCAAATAATCGATTGTCTTTTGTAGTGATTTCCAACCTTTTATTCCGTAAGCTTCATAAAAAGCAGTATTCGGCTTGTAAGCAACGGCAAGATGATGTGTTGCGTTTATGATTTGTTTGTTAAACTCAAAAATAGGATATTCTAATTTCAATAAATATTTCGGAATTTTATTAAGGTCAACATCTAAACCAATACATAAAAATGAGTTTTTTTTGCGGATTTGATAAATAAGTTCTTGCTTGGTCATTTTTAAGGATAAATGCGTTTGGCAAATGTAATCAATAACTTATATTTGTTGACATAAAACAAAAAATAATGAGAAAAAATATTGTAGCAGGAAATTGGAAAATGAATAATGATTTAGATGCATCAATTGAGTTAGTTCATGAGTTAATTTTAGCAACTGATGATATAGAGATTGGAAATACACGTATCATTGTTGCGCCAACTTTTGTGAATCTTCAAAAAGTAAGAGAAATTGTTGAAGGTTCGAGAGTAGAAGTTGCGGCTCAAAATATGCATCAAGAAAATAGTGGAGCGTTTACGGGAGAAATTTCTGCTGAAATGTTGCAAAATATTGGTATTAATGATGTGATTATAGGTCATTCAGAAAGAAGAGCCTACTTTAATGAAACCGATGAGTTGCTGGCTCAAAAAGTTTCAAGAGCATTAGAAAATAATATGAATGTTATTTTTTGTTTTGGTGAGCAATTAGAAGATAGAAAATCAGAAAATCACTTTAAAGTAGTTGAAAGTCAGTTGAAAAATGGCTTATTTCATTTGAGTGAAAAAAAATTAGGCTTTGTTATATTGGCTTATGAACCAGTTTGGGCAATAGGAACAGGAGAAACTGCAAGTCCAGAGCAAGCACAAGAAATGCATGCTTTTATTAGGAATTTATTGAAAGATAAATATGGAAATGAAGTTGCTAAAAATACATCGATTTTATATGGCGGAAGTGTAAAGTCAAGCAATGCAAAAGAAATATTCTCAAAACCTGATGTTGATGGAGGCTTAATTGGAGGTGCAGCATTAAAAGTTAATGATTTTGTGGCAATAATTAAAGCATTTAGTTAGTGATAAAAAAAAATTAAAGCAATCTTTTTGAATTTTAATATTTTCAATAGCATCATATTCGCAGGAGTTATCCAAGGATTAGTTTTTGGTGCAGTTGTGTTTTTATCAAAAAAGTATAAAAGTAAAAGTGTTTATTTTTTAACTACATTAATAATTCTTTATTCATTTAACAATCTTCAATATTATTTTGTAGATATAGAGCTTATTAATTATGAAGAATTATTTAAAAGTTTTTATTTCCCTTGGGTAGAATTTACCTCTCCATTATTATATTTTTATGTGGTAACATATTTGTTTCCAGAAAAAAAAATAAACCCAAAATCAAAATGGCTTTTTTCTCTTTTTGGTTTGCATTTTATTATTAGTTCGACCTATAAAATATTGGTAAGAGTTGAATCAAAAACTGATGGACTCGAAAAATTAGTTGCCTATTTAAGATACTATGTAGCCTATTATGCAGAATTAGTAACTGCGCTATTTGGGATTGTTGTGTTAGTAATCTTATTCAATACTATCAATAATTATAAAAAAGAATACAAAGAGTTTCAACAAAGCCATGTTAGGTTAAAATTAAATTGGCTTAAAGCAATCCTGTATGTATTACTAATATTAACCATATTAAATGTGACTTTGGTGGCTACAGACATGAATGTTTTTGAAGACATATCATATTATCCAGTTTGGCTTTTAGTTACTATTGTTATTTATTGGCTAGGACATATTGGTATTTATAAATACGGAATAGTTGAACAACGCAAACAAATAAGAAAAAAGCAACTCGCTAAAGGAAGTAATATTGAAAAAGGGAAAACCAAACATATTATCATAGAACGCTTAAAGCAGTATTTAGAAAACGAAAAACGCTTTTTAGATGCCTCACTTACTTTAGAAAAAACAGCCGAAGCATTAGAGTTAAGCCAAGGACATTTATCAAAAATAATCAACACAGAGTTAGGTGTTAGTTTTAAAGATTACATCAATACGCTTCGTGTAGAAGAAGCAAAATTATATTTAATAGACACCAATTTTTCTAACTACACACTAGTTGCCATTGGTTTAGAAGCAGGATTTAACTCTAAATCTGCTTTTAATACATCCTTTAAAAAAATTACAGGACAAACACCTTCTCAATATCAAAAACGACATATAAATTAGTCCTATTTTTTCATAATCACATAAAATAGCACACTAGTAGAGTCTTTCCTATTTAGTTTTATAAAACTGCTAATCTATAAAACTTTGAAATCATGAAACAACTTTTACTATTAATTGTAATACTATTATTTACAACCAATACCAGCGCACAAGGTTGGGGACAAACACAAAAAATTGTACCAGACGATAGAGAAATTGATGATCAATTTGGTTTTTCTATAGCTATAGATGGAAACACTGCAATAATTGCAGCAAAAAACAAGTATGTGTTATCTTCACTTGGTGGTGCAGTATATGTTTATACTAAAGATGCTAGTAATACTTGGAATCAAATACAAAGGCTTCATAATTCTAATCAAAGGCAATGGGATTTTTTCGGTATGTCTGTAGATATGGACGGAGATTTTATGATAATAGGAGCAAGAGGGCAAGATTATGACGAAAACGGAAATAACTTTGTAGATGCTGCAGGAGCAGCTTATATTTTTGAAAAAAATGGTTCTGGTAATTGGAACCAAGTACAAAAACTAGTAGCATCAGATAGAGGAACATACCAGCCTGTTTTAGGAGAATCTGTAGCCATTAGTGGTAATTATGCTGTAATTGCTGCACCACGTGAAGAAAAAGGGCTTTCTGGGCAACCAGTTTTTAACCAAGCAGGTGCTGCTTATATTTTTGAACGCGATGGTACTGGAACGTGGAACGAGGTTCAAAAAATAGTGGCTTCAGATAGATTTTATGATGATCGTTTTGGTGGTGCAGATTCTAATGCAATTTCAATTGATGGAAATACCATTGTTGTTGGTGCTTACATAGCTGATGAGGATGTAGATGGTAGTCCTATCTCTAATGTTGGTGCAGCTTATGTTTTTGTGCGAGATGCTAGTGGTGTTTGGAATGAAACGCAAAAATTATTACCAACTAATTTTGCTGCAAGTGATCTTTTTGGTTTCTCTGTTGCTATTTCTGGAAACACCATAATTGTGGGTTGTCATGGCGATGATGAAGATGAAACAGAAAGTAATAATGTTAATGCTGCAGGTTCAGCCTATATTTATGAAGAAGATGGTACAGGTACGTGGAATTTATCTCAAAAAATAGTGGCTTCTGATAGAGATAATGCTGCAAATTTTGGTTGGTCAGTAAATATAGAAAATAATAGGCTTGTTGTGGGCGCTTGGAGAAAAGATGACGGAACTAATCTAAATGCAGGAGCAGCCTACGTTTTTGAAAAAGACGGAACAGGTACTTGGATTCAGCAAGAAAAATTGTTAGCAATAGATAGAGCGCAAAATGATGAGTTTGGATTTGCCGTTGCCATAAGCGGTGATTTTACATTGGTTGGCGCTAGACATGAAAGCGAAGATGAAAATGGTGCAAATACACTTTTAAAAGCAGGTTCTGCCTATATTTTTGATGCTAAAGAACCAAGTACTTTAAGCATAGATGATGTAGATTTTGAAGCATCTTTTGTGGTCTATCCAAATCCAACATCAAACTATATTACAATTTCTTCAACTACTCCAATTGATACCATAGAACTCTATGATGTATTAGGAAAACACATTCTTAAAACAACAAATACCAATACCATACAAGTAAATCAATTACCAAAAGGGATGTATTTACTAAAAGTAATTTCAGGAGAAAAGCAATTGGTAAAAAAAATCATTATTAAATAAAAACATGATCTTATGACCAGGTCAAACGCATTAAAACATTTATAATTTAGTTGAATTAAACACCTAAAAAACAATAAATTAAGTTTCTTTTTTCGATTAAAAATTCGTATATTTACCTGATTATCAAACAGATAAATATGAATT
>JAKITY010000078.1 GCA_021647835.1 Flavobacteriaceae bacterium
AGAAAACAAAATGTCAAATAAATTAAAGGTATATCCTAATACAGCAAACAATAAGATACATATTACCCTTGAAGGAGAACTAAATATTGATACTATTGAAATTATTGACCAATTAGGTAGAAATGTTTTGGATAAAAAAATAAATTTTAATGAAGATTCAATACAAATTGATGGCTTATCAAAAGGTGTTTACTTTCTAAGAATATATGTTGACAATCTTAATATAACAAAAAAAATAGTAGTAAAATAATAAAGCAAAACAGCAGTACATACAGTTGTAGAAAAGAATAAACCAACATAAAGAATGATTTTTAGAATAATGATTGGCAATCATCAATCCAAAATCACAAATCATAAATCAAAAGATGGGATATAAAAAAGCATCATTTATAGAAGGAATAGCAGAAAAACTAGGAATCATTCCAAACCTGCACAAAGAAAAATACCAAGAATTTGATGGTGATATGCGTCAATTTACTGATGAAGAAGTTGCGTCTATGTACGAAAACTTTCCGCCACCAGAAAAATGGGATAATTGGGTAGAATACAATCCCAAAGTTTGGCCTAAAAAAGAAAAAACGACTTATCAAATTGTACCAACAACTTGTTTTAACTGCGAATCTGCCTGTGGTTTAACCGCTTTTATCAATAAAGAAACCCAAGAAGTAGTTAAGTTAGAAGGAAACCCATATCATCCAGGATCTAGAGGAAGAAATTGTGCAAAAGGACCTGCAACAATCAATCAAATTACCGATCCAGATCGTATTTTATATCCATTAAAAAGAAAAGGAAAACGTGGTGATGGAGAATGGGAGCGCGTTTCTTGGGATGAGGTTTTGGACACCATTGCAGCAAGAATAAGAAAAGCAATAAAAGAAGATAGGCGTAACGAAATAGCGTACCAAGTTGGTCGCCCTGGACACGAAAAGTTCATGAATTGGGTTTTACAAGGTTGGGGAATTGACGGTCATAATTCGCATACAAATATTTGCTCATCAGGAGCAAGATTTGGTTATAATATTTGGTATGGTTACGATAGACCAAGTCCAGATCACGCAGAAGCGAAATTCATCCTATTAATTTCTGCACATTTAGAATCGGGTCATTATTTTAATCCACACGCACAACGTATTATCGAAGGAAAAATGAAAGGTGCAAAATTAGCAACTATGGATCCTAGATTGTCTAATACAGCATCAATGTCAGATTATTGGTTGCCATCATATCCAGGAACTGAAGCGGCAGTTTTACTAGCAATGGCTCTAATCATTTTAGAAGAAAATTTATATAATAGAGATTATTTAGAAAATTGGACGAACTGGCAAGAATATTTACAAGCAAAGCACAGTGATAAAGAAGTAACTTTTGAAAACTATATTGCTGAAATGATTAACGAATATAAAGAATTTACACCAGAATTTGCAGAAGCAGAGTCAGGAGTAAAAGCCGAAATGATTCGTGAAATAGCCGTTAAAATAGGTGAAGCAGGAACACGCTTTGCATCGCATAACTGGCGATCTGCAGGCGCATCTAATTTAGGTGGTTGGGCAGTTGCAAGATGTTTACATTTCTTAACTGTTTTAACAGGTGCAGTTGGTGCAAAAGGTGGAACTTCTCCAAATTCTTGGAACAAGTTCTCACCAACACAACCAAATCCGCCAGCACCTCAAAAAGTATGGAATGAATTACATTTTCCAAAAGAATATCCATTAGCATTTTTTGAAATGAGTCAATTATTACCACATTTCTTAAAAGCAGGTCGAGGTTATATGGACATGTATTTTTCACGTGTATTTAACCCTGTTTGGACGTATCCTGATGGTTTTACATGGATGGAAATGCTCCTTCGTGAAGATAAATTTGGCATGCACGCAGCATTAACACCAACTTGGAACGAAACCGCATTTTACGCCGATTTTGTATTGCCAATGGGATTAGCATCCGAAAGACACGACATTAATTCTTATGCAACCCACGGTGGAACTTGGATTGCCTTTAGACAACCAGTTTTAAAAGAAGCAGCACGTAGAAACGGAAAAACATTTCAATACACTTATGAAGTAAACCCTGGTGAAGTTTGGGAAGAAGATGAATTTTGGATTGAATTATCATGGCGAATAGATCCAGACGGTTCTATGGGAATTCGTAAAACATTTGAATCGCCTTACCGAAAAGGAGAAAAAATTACCGTAGATGAATATTACCAATACATTTTTGAACGTGTAGATGGCTTACCAGAAACTGCTAAAAAAGATGGGTTTACAGGTAAATTTGCCGAGTTAAATTATATGAAAAAATACGGCGCTTACGAAATTGAAAAAGGAGAATCGTATCATAAAAATGAAACACCATTAACCGAAGAGCAATTAAAAGATACTAAAGTAGATCCAATTAATAAAGTAATTTCTAAAAACGGAAAGAAAATTGGTGTAATGGTAAATGATAAAGCCGTAGTTGGTTTCCCAACACCATCACGCAAAAACGAATTTTATTCACAAACTATGGTCGATTGGAAATGGCCAGAATATTCTACTCCAACATATATAAAATCACATATACATTTAGATAAATTAGACAAATCTAAAGGTGAATACGTTTTAGTACCAACATTTAGATTGCCAACATTAATTCACTCACGTTCTGGAAATGCAAAATGGTTGGTAGAAATATCCAATAGAAATCCAATATGGATGCATCCAGAAGACGCAGCAAAATGGGGTTTTAAAACAGGCGATTTGGTAAAAATGAATACCGATATTGGCTTTTTTATAGATAAAGTTTGGGTTACACAATCTATGAAGCCAGGCGTTGTGGCATGTTCACATCATATTGGTCGTTGGAGAAAACCAGACGATAAAGGAAATCGTTGGGCAACAAATACTGTTGATATCTCTAATAATGGTGAAGGTATTTGGAAAATGAGTACTATTGCAGGTATAAAACCATTCGATTCTAAAGATAAAGACTCTAAACGTATTTTTTGGAAAGATGGTGGCGTACATCAAAACATTACACATGCCGTTCATCCAGATCCAATTAGCGGTATGCATTGTTGGCATCAAAGAGTTCGTATAGAAAAACCTTCCGTAGGAGAAAATTATGGTGATATTGCAGTTGACACTAACAAATCTCACGAGATATTTAAAGAATGGTTAGCCATGACAAGACCAGCACCAGGACCAAACGGAGAGCGAAGACCACTTTGGTTTAAACGTGCCTTTGCACCTGATAAAACTGAAGGCGGATGTTATTATATAACTGAAGATGATAAAAAAGAATAACCTCACCTATTCACACCGTGACTTTAAGTCACGGTGTGAGTTTATTACGGTTAATTTATTATAGCTACTTTATCTAAAAAATAAATATCTATTTTTGTAAAAAATCAAAATCACTTACTGTGATTTTGATTTACAAATTAATTTGTAAAAAATAAATAATAATGCAATTAGAAAAAGGTTATTTATATCACATCTACAATCAAGGTAATAACCAAAGAAAAATTTTCTTTAAACACGAAAATTATATCTTTTTTCTAGAAAAAATAAAAACACATCTTTCGCCTTATGCAGACATTCTTGCATGGTGTTTAATGCCAAATCATTTTCATTTAATGGTTTTGGTTAAGGAAGAAGAATTGCCTAATATCAAAACTCACACTGTAACTCAAAGTCACAATGTGAGTAAAACTAAAATTAATGATTCTATTGGAATTATGTTACGTTCATATACTAGAGCAATTAACAAGCAAGAAAATTTTACAGGTAAATTATTTAGAGAAAAAACCAAAGCAGAATGTATTAATTGTCCAAATCTAAGTCAGGGTTTTACTTGGAGTGAAGCCATGACTATTCATAGTGAAAAACAATATCCACAAATTTGTTTTGATTATATTCATCAAAACCCTGTGAAAGCAAATATGGTTAAAAATGATATTGATTATGAATTTTCATCTGCAAAAGATTATGCCAATTTACGAAATAACAAATTAACAAATAAAATTGTTGCCTTAGAATATGTTGATTATAAAAATACTCACACCGTGACTCAAAGTCACGGTGTGAATAAAAACCCAGAACTAGAACTCGCCTTAAACTTCGTTGAAAAAACCGATAGGAATATTTTTTTAACAGGAAAAGCAGGAACTGGTAAAACAACATTTCTTCATAAAATAAAAACAGAATCTAATAAAAGGTTGGTTATTGTTGCGCCAACAGGAGTTGCGGCAATCAATGCAAAAGGCGTTACAATCCATTCGTTTTTTCAGATGCCTTTTGGTCCGATAATTCCTGGAGTTCAGGCTAAAAAATCGAAGTTTAGATTTGGGAAAATTAAAATTGATATTATTAAATCTTTAGA
This sequence comes from Flavobacteriaceae bacterium, assembly GCA_021647835.1. GTDB lineage: Bacteria > Bacteroidota > Bacteroidia > Flavobacteriales > Flavobacteriaceae > Urechidicola. The sequence goes on from JAKITY010000078.1 coordinate 4,360, forward strand.
TTTATTAATTATTGATGAAATTAGTATGGTACGTGCCGATTTATTAGATGGTATCGACCAAGTTTTGAGACGCTATAAAAATAGAAACAAAGTTTTTGGAGGCGTTCAAGTTTTAATGATTGGCGATTTACAACAATTATCGCCTGTTGTAAAGCCACACGAATGGAGTTTATTGAGTCCGCACTACGAAACACCCTATTTTTTTAGCAGCCTTACCTTTAAAGAATCCAACGCTGTTGGCATTGAACTAAAGCATATTTATAGGCAAGACAATCAGGAGTTTATAGGAATTTTAAATGAAATTAGGAACGATAAATTGTCCGATATATCTGCCAATAAATTAAATGAAAGATTCCAACCAAATTTTTCACCTAAAAACGAAGAAGGCTATATTACTTTAACAACGCACAACAACAGAGCCAATGCAATTAATGATTTGGAATTGAATAAATTAGATGCAAGTCATAAAATATATAATGCAGTTGTCAAAGGAAAATTTAATGAATATGCATATCCAACACACGAAAAATTAAAATTAAAAGTTGGCGCTCAAGTAATGTTTATTAAAAATGATAGTGATTTAGAAAAGCGTTATTATAATGGTAAAATAGGTGTAATTACATATCTAAGCGAAGATTCGGTTGGCGTAAAGTGTATAGAAGATGATGCTGTTATTGATGCAGCGCCCGAAATTTGGGAAAATGTAAGTTATGCTATACATCAAGAAACTAAAGAGATTAAAGAAGAAATTGCAGGCTCATTTGCACAAATTCCATTGCGTTTGGCTTGGGCAATTACGATTCATAAAAGTCAAGGACTTACTTTTGAAAAAGCAATTATTGATGCTGAAGCCTCTTTTGCGCACGGTCAAACCTATGTTGCATTAAGTCGCTGTAAGTCGTTAGAAGGTATTGTACTGAAAACAAAAATTAGCAGTCAGGCCATTATTAATGATGCGAGAGTAACGAGTTTTACCAATAAAGTAGAAGAAAATTTACCAAATCAAGCAGATTTAGATAATTCGCAAAAAATATATCAATTAAATTTGATGGAAGACCTGTTTAGTTATCAACCCTTTTTATATCCAACACAACGATTGATTAAAATTTACTACGAAAACAAAACCAGTTTTAGAGGGAATATTATTGAACCATTAAATAAAATAAAAGATAACGGAATTGTAAAATTAATGAAAGTAGCAACTTCGTTTAAAATTCAACTACATGATTTAAGTGTAGAAGTGGCAAATCCTGAAGAAGATAAAAAGGTACAAGAACGTATCCATAAAGGGATTCATTATTTTATAGAACACACATTAGAATATATAAAAAAACCTTTTGATGATATAACTTTTTCAACTGAAAACAAAGCAGTTAAAAAAGATTTTAATAAACAATTAGACAATTTAGAAGATTTATTAACCATAAAGTTAACTTGTCTTTGGGGTTTAACAAAAGGATTTAGTACAGAAAAATATTTAGAATTACGAGCAAAAGCAGTTTTAGAAAAATCGGATATAACAAAACCTACTCCAAAAAAGAAAGGTAAAGTAAGGGCGGAAATTGTAGATACCGAACACCCAATATTATTTGAACAATTACGAGCATTAAGAAAAGAATTATCCGAAAAAGACGATTGTCCACCATTTCAAATTTTTACACAAATTTCTTTATTCGAAATGTGTGCCTATTTTCCTAAAACACCAAAGGAATTAAAATCTATTAATGGAATGGGGAAAATTAGAGTTGAAAAATATGGCGATAAAATTCTAGAAATTATTACGAATTATATTTCAGAAAATGAAACGACACCAAAAGAGGTTATTTATGTAGATAAATCCATAAGTAAAGATACCAAACCTAAAAACGTTACGACAAAACAACATTCATTGAATTTATTTAAAAGCGGAAAAACAATTGAAGAAATTGCTGAAGAAAGAGAATTAACAAAAGGCACAATTGAAGGTCATTTAACCTATTTTATATCAACTGGAGAAATAAAAACAACCGATATAATGCCTGCAAAAAAATATGAAGAACTCAAAAAAATAATGCAAAAAACTAAATTTGATAGCTTTTCAGAACTCAAAAATAAAATTGATGATAAATTTACATATGCAGAACTAAGGTTAGTTGCAGCAGATTTAGAATTAAATAAAAAATAAAAATTCATACAATGACTCAAAGTCATCGTATGAGTAAAAAATAATTAATGAACAAAATATTTCCTTTTTTAAACTGGTTGCCATTAGCAAAAAAATCGTGGAAAGATGATATCATAGCAGGAATTACAGGCACAATAATTGTTATACCGCAAGCAGTTGCCTTCGCAATGATTGCAGGTTTACCACCAATTTACGGTTTTTATACTGCGATGGTAACGCCAATTATTGCAGCCATTTTTGGTTCATCATATCATTTAATTTCTGGACCAACTACTGCAATTTCAATTGTGGTGTATGCAACATTAGTAAAAACAGGATTAAATCCAGAAAGTGATTTAGAATCCTTTGTTGCAATGGCATTAGTTTTGACTTTTTTGGCTGGATTATTTCAATTTGCAATGGGATTATTACGCATGGGAAAATTGATAAATTTTGTATCTCATTCTGTAATTATTGGCTTTACTGCAGGAGCAGGAATTTTAATTGCATTCAAACAACTAAAGCATGTTTTTGGTATTAAAGTTCCGCAAGGAAGTACAATTATTGAGATTGTAATTTATATTGGTAAGCATATTTCGGAAACTAATTGGTATGTTCTTTTAGTAGCAATAGGAACACTCGTAATCGCATTAATCATTAAGTTATTTATCAAACCACTTTCAAGATATTATATGCTTATTGCAATGATTTTAGGAAGTATTCTTGCTATAGTACTTGGCGGAGATGCAAACGGAATTCAAACCGTTGGAAACATTCCATCTAATTTACCACCTTTTAGAGTTCCTGATTTAACGTTTGAAAATATTCGGCTATTAAGTTCTGGAGCTATGGTTTTAGCATTATTAGGTTTGATTGAGGCAGTAGCAATTGGAAAATCTATAGCATTACACACACATCAACGTATTGATGGAAATCAAGAATTTATTGGTCAAGGCCTGTCAAATTTAATTGCGAGTTTCTTTTCTAGTTATGCTGGTTCAGGTTCGTTTACACGTTCTGGAGTCAATCATCAAGCAGGAGCAAAAACACCAATGTCTGGTATTTTTGCTTCCTTATTTTTAATGATTGTTTTGGTGTTTTTTGCAAGATATGCATCGTATCTTCCAAAAGCAGCGATGGGCGGAATCATCTTATTGGTTGGGTATAATTTAATCGATTTTCGTCATATAAAACAAGTTTATAAGAGTAGTGGAAAAGAATTAATTGTCTTAATAATTACATTAGGTGGAACTTTATTTTTTGATTTAGAATTTGCTTTACTTGCTGGTATTTTTGCTTCTTTCTTCTTTTATATGGAGAGAACATCCAAACCAAACATTGCCACGCTTGCAGTTGATAATCAAAAAAGATTAATCAATAAAATTAGAGATAAAAATGCTATTGAATGTTCTAGTTTAAAAATACTTAGAATTGATGGTTCATTGTATTTTGGATCTATTGAAAAAATTTCTGATTTCTTCGCCAATACTTATGAGCAAAACAAGATACAGCATGTATTAATTGCTGCGAATGGTATTAATTTTATAGATTTAGGTGCAGCAGAATGGTTGACCAATGAGGTTTTAAAATGGCAAAAAAATAGAGGAGGAATTTACATTTCTGGATTGAAACTGATAAGTCAAGATGTACTTGAGAATGGTAGATTTGTTGATAAAATGGGATCGAATATTTTCTTTGCTGATAAAAAAACAGCAATCACCGAAATTCATAAAAAAATAAAAACGCCTTGTGAAGTAAAAGCATTTCAAGAATGCTCCTAACTTAATTCTTTTAATATTTTTGACTAAATAAAATTTTGAGTAACATAAATTACATATAGAAATAAATACTCTTTTTATCTTTGCATCATGAGTTTAAAGAAAGTTTTCCCAATATTAGATTGGCTTCCTTCATATAATAAAAAATGGCTTAAAGGTGATTTAGGCGCAGGTTTAACTGTTGGCGTAATGCTAATACCACAAGGAATGGCCTACGCATCAATTGCTGGCTTACCGCCAGTTTATGGTCTATATGCATCTATAAGTCCATTATTGATTTATGCAATTTTTGGCACTTCGCGCCAATTAGCAGTTGGTCCTGTTGCAATGGTTTCATTGTTAACAGCAACAGCAATTGGTTCATTCCAAGGGATTTCTACTGAGCAATACATTGGCTATGCTATTCTTTTAGCATTTTTAGTGGGTGCAATTCAGTTTTTATTGGGATTATTTCGTTTAGGATTTTTAGTTAATTTTTTATCACATCCTGTGGTGAGTGGTTTTACTTCTGCTGCAGCATTGATAATTGGGTTGAGTCAGCTAAAGAGTTTACTTGGTATTAATATTCCGCGAAGCCATCATATCAATGAAATTTTAATGAATGCTCTTGATAAATTCGATGAAATTAATTGGATTTCCTTCGGGATTGGAGTTACTGGTATTAGCTTGATAATATTGGTCAAAAAAATCAATAAATCACTTCCAAGTCAATTGTTTGCAGTTATTTTTGGAATACTTGCAGTTACTTTTTTAGGATTAAATACAGGTGAGAGTACGGTTAAAATTGTTGGAGATATTCCAGCGTCATTGCCAAGTTTCGAAATCCCAATGATAGATATGGACTTGATGAGTAGTTTGTTTCCTATGGCAATTACAATAGCTTTAGTAAGTTTTATGGAAAGTATTGCCGTAGCAAAAGCGATACAATCTAAACATAGAGATTATAAAGTATTGCCAAACCAAGAACTAATAGGCTTAGGATTGGCAAATATAGTTGGTTCGTTTTTTCAATCATACCCAACAACAGGTGGTTTTTCAAGAACGGCAGTAAATGATCAAGCAGGAGCAAAGTCAGGATTGGCAGCAATAATTAGTGCAGTTTTAATCATCATAACGTTATTATTTTTAACACCATTATTTTATAATTTACCAAAAGCAATATTAGCATCAGTAATTATGGTTGCAGTTTTTGGTTTGATAGATTATAGAGAAGCAATCCATTTATGGAAAAGTAATAGAACAGATTTTTTCTTATTACTAATTACTTTTTTCGCAACACTAACTATCGGAATTGAAAAAGGAATTGGTTTAGGAGTTATCTTATCATTAGTCACAGTAATATTAAAAACAACAAGACCACATGTTGCAGTATTGGCAAACATTCATGGTACACATTTTTATAGAAATGTAGTACGTTTTGGTAAAGATGTTATTCTTAAAGAAGATATACTAATCGTAAGATTTGATGCGCAGCTTTATTTTGCAAATACTACATTTTTTAAAGATAAATTAGAAGAATTGGCTATTGAAAAAGGAGAAAAGTTAAAACTGATAATTATTGATGGAGAAAGTATGAACAACCTTGATAGTTCAGGTGTGCATGCATTGATTGATGTTATTGATACCTACAAGGCACAAGGTATAGAAATTGCTTTTTCTGGGATGAAAGGACCAGTTAGAGATGCTATGCAAAAAGGAGGAGTAATTGATAAAATTAATTTCGACCACTGCTTTATGAGTATTCAAGAAGCAGTAGATTGTTATGAGCAATCTTGTAGCGATATGCAAAAAGAGAAGAAATTTAATAAATTTATAGAGCAATCAAATTAAGTAGTAAAAGAGTAAGTAACTTATGTTACTGTGGAGAACAGTTAGTTTATGTAATTTTGTACGACAAATAGTTAATAATCAGATAATTTACAAAAGATGAAAGTAGAACAAATATTTACAGGATGTTTAGCCGAAATGGCTTATTACATCGAATCAAATGGAGAAGCAGCAATTGTAGATCCATTAAGAGAAACACAACCATACATTGATATGGCGAAGGCAGACAATGCTAAAATCAAATATATTTTCCTTACACATATTCATGCCGATTTCGTTTCAGGACAATATGATTTAGCGCAAAAAACAGGCGCAAAAATTGTTTTTGGACCAAATGCTACTGCCGAATATGAAATTTATAACGGCAAAGACGGAGAAGAATTTCCGTTAGGAAATGGCAAAATAACATTAGTGCACACGCCAGGACACACCATGGAATCCTCTTCGTATTTAATTACAGATGAAAAAGGAAATACACCGTATGTATTAACAGGAGATTGCTTGTTTATTGGAGATGTTGGTCGCCCAGATTTGGCAGTAAAATCAGGAGAAATTACAGAAGAAGATTTAGCAGGTCATTTATATGACTCTTTGCGCAATAAAATCATGACACTTCCAAATGATATTATTGTATATCCCAATCACGGAGCAGGTTCAGCCTGTGGTAAAAACATGAGTTCAGAAACCTTTGACACGCTAGGAAATCAAAAGAAAACAAATTATGCCTTACGTGCCGATATGACAAAGGAAGAATTTATTAAAGAAGTGCTAAGAGGTATCGCAAAACCGCCACAATATTTCCCAAGTAATGTAAAGATGAACAAATCTATAAACACAAGTATAGATGAAATTTTACAGAGAGGAACTACTGCAATAGATACTGCTACATTTAAAGAAATGAGTGAACAGAAAGATGTTTTAGTGATAGATGCAAGGTCAAAAGAAGCATATACAGAAGAAGGAACTGTTCCAGACGCGTGGTTTATTGGAATTGATGGCAGTTTTGCTCCTTGGGTTGGTGCTTTGATAGT
>JAKITY010000079.1 GCA_021647835.1 Flavobacteriaceae bacterium
CGTAAAAAATATTGGGGTCGACACTTTTGGGCAATAGGTTTTGGATGTTGGAGTACAGGTAATATAACAGATAAAATGGTAGATGAGTATTTAGAACATCATCGCAAATCAAGTAATGATAGCGATAATTTTATTCTTGAGTAAGCACGTCTGCTTCCGTACACCTGACTTTAGTCAGATTTAAAAACCTATGGACTTTAGTCCATAGTGGTTTAGTTCACATAACGGTTTAAGATATGGTTGTGTTTTAATGAACTATATCGTCCGATAATGTAAAGTTAGTCTAAATAAATGAGAAAGTCAATTTTTGAGTTTGAGAAAAATATTAATTTTTAATCTAGGCAGGCAATCTTAAAAAACCCATAACTTTCTAATCCTTCCTTTTTCACGTTTTATTTTTGTTCCTACAAGACTTTCCCATAAATACAATCCTGATATTTTTTCTATTTTGGTAGTTTCAACTTGAAAATCTTCCAAAGGTAAATCTGTATCTTCATTTGGTATGATAAACGACCACATTTCTATTTTCCCTCTATTGTTTTCTGTTAAAACAGACTTGAAATATGCGTGTGGAATCGGTAATGTAACACCATTATCATCTAATGTTCCCATCATCACAACTTCTTGATCAAAAAAGAATAAAGGCCCAGAAATAACATAAGTTTCCAATACTTTTTCTTTTGCATCTAACTTTCTGACTGCGCCTTCCAACTCTTTCCATATTTGACGATTAAATTTTGGGTGCTGCGGAGACATATTAGACAATAAAAATGTTTCACTATTCTGAATTTCAGTTCCTATTTGGTTTGCACTTGCTACCAAATGACCTCTATCAAAACCTGAATTTTCATAATCTGCTAAATCTGCTCTAAAGCGTTCTGGAACTCTATAATCTGGTCTAAAATTATCGGCTCTCTGAACATCTTTTGCTTTAGGATTTACAATTTCTAACGCCCATTTTGCCTGCCTAAAATAATAGGAATAACCTAAAACATAGTGTCTATTATACAAAGTTTGGTCTGCTGCGGGAAGTCCATAACGTGTCTCCCTTTTTAAATTTGGATAGTTCATAGTATCAATTTTTGTTTGTAAGATACGGATTTTTTAATTAATCAAACTCATCACATTTTCGGTGATTCTATCATCAACTAAATCAGGATTCAATAACATCTATTTTTACTAACGATATTGCAAAAAAAAATCTATTATTTCTCTCCTATTTGAATCATAACTGTAAGCAAATAGAAAACTCCAATATTTTAAAATATTGGAGTTTTACTTTTTTTCTGAAGAATAATTAATCTACAGTATTTAAATCATCTGGAAGATCAAATGTTCCAAACTTTCCGTCTAATTTTACTTTTGCATTTTTTGGCACTTTAATTAATAAGTGCTTTTTGATTTTATATTTTTTTGAAGTTTCGTTTTTCTTACTCTTTAACAATGCAACATACGAACGCTCCATATTTCCTTGCATTTCTTTGGCGCGCTTTTCTAATTCCTCTAACTTTTTCTCATTTTTCTTTTCCCACTTCGCCATTTTTTTTTCATTTTCTTTCTCCCATTTTGCCATTTTATTTTCAAACTCTTTCATTTTAGGCTCATTTTCTTTCTGCCATTTTTCCATTTTCCTCTCAAATTCTTTCATTTGAGGTTCAATATTTTTTTCAAATTCCTCTTGCCATTTTTCCATTCTTTTTTCAAACTTTTCCATATATCCTTCCTTATCTTTTTGATACGCCTCTTGGTCAAATTGAATTTCAGATAAATGTGCAATAAATGGCTCTGGCAATTCTGGAGTTGATGGAATTGGAGGCATTTCGAAGTGAAAATTACCTTCAAATAAATTACTAATATAGGAAATAGAATCTAGGTCAAAATCAAAGTTCATATCATCAAAAAGTCCATTATGTAAATGATGCTTGTTTTTGTTTTTAGAAGTTACAACAACCTTATTTTTATTACCTAAAGCCTCAAAATTCCAATCTTCAAAATATTCATTTGCTTCTTCATTAGTCATTCCTTCTACTTCCCAAACGCCTTCGATAGACACTACATTTTTATTCCATGTTTTTATAGTTACATCTGTATGTCTTGTGTTTATCTCAACAATAGCATTTTTACTAACATTAAATGTTTCGTTGATTTTTCTTTCTGTTTTTTGAGCAAAAATTATGGTTGTACATAATAATGCTACCCATAAAATTTTATGCATGATTGTTTTCATTTTGTTTATATTTTATTGTTTTTAATTGTCAAAATGTGTTCGCTATTAATCATTTTCTAAGTTGATAATGATAATGATTATGCTATGCTCGGTTCATTTTGTTCTGTTTTTAAATCTTCTATTAATTTTAATTTCTTTTTTAACTCGCGCAATAATTGCAATCTTAACTGCAAATTTTCGATTAATTTGCCAATAGTAACTTCACTTACCACATCCGTATTAAGTTCTAAATTCAACTCTTTATACTCTTGCTGCAGCATACTTAACTGAGATAAATAAATAGCCAATAAATCTTTATTTTCAGTTGAAATCTTAATTTTTGATATTTGATAACTTATCTGTGCCAAATAAAATTCTTCAACTTTTTTAAGTTCTGGTGAAACATTTGCCAAGGATTTAACTTTAGTTTCTTCAGTTTTTACTATATCATTTTTATCATCATTTAAATAATTGAATCCTGCATAAGCTAAACTCATCAAAATCAAAAATGATGCAGCAATTCTTAAAAAAGAAAACTGATTTTTCTTCTTCGGGAATTCATTATCCAACCTGTTTTCAAATCTCATTTTATGACCTTCAGGCAACTTGTTTTTTGTTACTTCTGATTCGTTTTTCAATAAATCTTTAATATTCTGTGCCATTTTTTATCAATTTTAATGATTCTTTCAGTTTCTTTTTACCTCGCAATAATTGTGTTCTCGAATTTACTTCTGTGATGCCTAAAATCTGCGATATTTCTTGATGATCATATCCTTCAATCAAAAATAACGAGAGTACCAATTCGTATTTTTGTGGTAATTGAGAAATTGCTACTTTCACTTCTTCTGCTGAAATTCCGTTAGAAATTTCCCAATTATCATCATCTACAATATTCAAATAATTTTCATCAACATCTGTAAACTTCAATTTTGATGATTTTAAAGTGTCAATACTTTTGTTAATCACTATCCTTTTTAACCATGCTCCAAAAGTGACTTCGCCTTGAAAAGTATCTATCTTACTAAACGCTTTGATAAACGCTTCTTGCATCACATCCTCAGCGTCCTGAGAATTTTTCATAAACCTGAACGCAATATGATACATCGCATCACAGTATTGATTGTACAATCTCATTTGCGCTTTCCGATTGTTCTTTTTACACTGTTCAATGAGTTCAGTATGATATATCTTTCCTTTCGGCATAGTTTAGTTAGTGTTCATTTTTAAAGACGATACTTTTCTTGTGATGTTGCAAATTAGTAAGAAAAAAAGTCAAAAACTTAATTCAGTAAAAATTTAAACGCGTTTGTTATTCCTACGAAAGCAGGAATCTAAGCTTAACATTATATGGATTCCTGCCTTCGCAGGAATGACAATTCTCTTTCAAAAAGAAATTGTCGGTAAATCAAATTTGAAATTTCAGTCAATAAAAAACCTCCAAAATAGGAGGTTTTAAAACATATTATTTAATTATCGCCTTACGATTTAAAAATCTTGATTTACATCCCAAGCCTCTAACGTTTCTTTTAAAGTTTTGATAAACATTCCACCAAGGGCACCGTTTACAACTCTATGGTCATAAGAATGTGACACAAACATTTTCTGGCGAATACCAATAAAATCACCTTCCGAAGTTTCTATAACCGCAGGAACTTTACGAATAGCGCCTAAAGCCAAAATTGCAACTTGCGGCTGATTGATAATTGGTGTTCCCATTACAGAGCCAAAACTACCAACATTAGTCACAGTATATGTTCCGTCTTGAATATCGTCTGGTTTTAATTGATTATTTCTTGCTCTATTTGCCAAATCATTTACAGCCTTAGTCATACCAACTAAGTTTAATTGATCTGCATTTTTGATTACTGGAACGATTAGGTTTCCATCTCCAAGTGCAGCTGCCATTCCAAGGTTTATATTTTTCCTTTTGATAATAGTATCGCCATCAACAGCAATATTTATCATCGGAAATTTTTTAATTGTAGCCGCAACTGCTTGCATTAAAATAGGTGTAAAAGTCAATTTTTCACCTTCACGCTGCATAAAAGCATCTTTAACCTTTGTTCTCCATTTTACAATATTGGTAACGTCAATTTCGATAAACGATTGTACATGTGCTGAAGTTTGAACAGAATCAACCATGTGTTTAGCAACCAATTTACCCATTCTTGTCATCTCGATGATTTCATCACCTCCATTTACAGAAACTGGTGCTGTAACTGATTTTGTTTTTTGAACCGAAACGGTTTCTTTCTTCACAACAGGAACAGCAACTGCTACTTTTGCTGGAACTTTATCTTTATTCTCTATATAAGAAAGAATGTCATTTTTAGTAACTCGACCGTCTTTTCCTGTTCCTGCAATTGCTTCTAATTCGCTCATAGAAACGCCTTCAGTCTCTGCAATATTTCTTACCAATGGAGAATAGAATTTACCGCTTCCCCCTTTTTTATCTATTGATGTAGATGTTATTTCAATAACTTTCGCTACTGGTTTTTCAACCTCAACAACAGGAGAGATCTCGACTGCGCTCGATGTGGTAGCGCTTGAAGAAGTATCTTCTCCATCTATTTCAATAATTGCTATTGTTTGACCAACTTGAACAACAGCATTTTCATCAAATAATTTTTCTATCAAAATACCTTCCACTTCACTTGGCACTTCGCTATCAACCTTATCAGTTGCAATTTCTACAATTGCATCGTCTAATTCAATAGTATCGCCAACTTCTTTTAACCACGAAGTGATTGTTGCTTCTGCAACACTTTCACCCATTTTTGGTAGTTTGATTTCAAATTTTGCCATGCTAATTCTTTTTATTTGGTCTGCAAATTTACAAAAAGTAAAGCTCTTTTCTAATTATTAGGTTAATTAAATTTCAGTACGATTGAATTATTATCAGTAAAATAGTCTTTTTATTGTTTTATTATTTAAAACAGATAGATTAATTAAATTTTTATTGCGAATAATTTAATTTCAAATCTTTCATTTATTTCCTCAAAATATACAATTCCATATCTATTGCAGGTCTATCTTTTGGTCTAAATTTATTCAGTAACGTTTCTTTCCAAATAAAACCATTCTTTTCAGCGACTTTCACACTTGGAATATTCGTTTCGTGGACTATTATTTCAAGTTCTTCTAATCCCAATTCTGTAAAAGCATAAACTGACAATACTTCAATCGATTTAGATATCAATCCTTTTCCTCCAAATTTCTTTCCTACACAATAAGCAAATTCGCCTTTTTTCCCATTCCAATCTAATTCTTTTATATAGACTAATCCTGCAACTTTTTTAGTCGATTTTTCTTTAATTGTAAATAGAAACTCTTCTTTTAATTTGTATTCTTTTTCTTTTTTGATTGCAAACTCTTTAGAAGATTCAACAGTTGAGTTTTGCTGCAATGTTTTTGGAAAATAATCTTTAAATCGTTCAGAATTCAAAATCATCAATTGATGTACATCAAGTGCATCAGCAGATTGTATTGGCTCTATATCATAATCTTCATTAAGAATCATTTATCTTTTACAAAATATTGGTTTACAGATTTTAACACACTTTCAATCGTTGGCATTTTAGAAATTTCTACTTTCGTAAAATACTTTTTTGCTTCATCAGTAGTTGCTTGACCTATACAAAATGCAATTGTTTTTTTAGGCTGATTATCTTCCATAAAACTTTGAACTGAAGAAACATCATAAAATAATACTGCATCAAAATCATCATCAAATTTTCGTTTATTTAAAACAATTCTATATGCTTCAATAGTGGCAACTTCTATTTCATTTTTTGTAAGAATCTCTTTTAACTCGTCTTCTTCGTTTCCACAGAAATAAGTAACTGCTTCATTGATTCTCATTCTCACAATAAAATCTGCCAACTCCTTCGCCGAATTTTCTACATGCGTAACCTTACCTATTTTCTTTTCTATCAATCTTTTTACGCGTCTTCCTGCACAGTAAATATTAGCAAAATCGAGTTCTACAGGTGAGAAGTTTTGCAATAAAGCCTCTACTGCATTCTTATTAGAAATTACAACATTTTCTATGGTGTTTTTTACAATACTAGGCTTTAAACGATTGTATCTAATAGCAACAAAATCACTCATTTTAAAGCCAATTTCATCAGCAAACAAATCCGTTTGAGAAGTTGCTAATTGCTTGGTTGATAATACATTTACTTTCTTTTCACCTCCTGTTATTTCTGCAATCAATCTTTTTCCGCCTCTCGATAAAATGTCTTCAGCACATTTTTGACCTAAGTCATCATGCTCAACCATATAACTTGACTTATCAATCTCAATTTTACGAGCTCCATCAAGGCTAAAAAGCACACCTTTAAAGACTATTTTAGTGTCTTTTATATATGCAAGCGCACCAATTGGCACAGAGTTATCACAATTAAAAGTGTTTAAAAAATCTCTTTCTATATGTGTGCAAATTTCTGTTTCTGTATGATTTATTTTTTTGCATAGCGTTAAAATTTCATCGCTAGTTTCTAACGCCGTCAACATAGTAACTCCTTGCGTTGGCTCAGAAATCATCCAATCCAATTTTACGTGGTCTTTTGGTAGTAATTTAAGCCTTTGCAAATCTGATTGAGGAAAAATTGCACCATTCCAATCGCTATCTTCAAATTTTTGCAAACAAGTTTCAATATCTCCTTCAAAATCTACAACTGTATGCTCTGGATATTGATGTAGCCATTGCGCTTTTGTCCTCACATTTGGCGCAGCAATTACTGCGTTTCTACTTGACAAAAACTCTTCTGTTCCTTTAAAAAGCACAACATCTAATGATCCTGCACGTTTTAAAACGGCTACTTTTACTATTTTTTCAGGCAACTGATTTGATAAATCTATCATTGCATGCACAGCAATATCAATTTCACCTTTTAATAAGGCTGAGTCTAAACTTTTATAATCGCTTGAGTCTATTGCAATAATTTCTGTTTCAACTCCTAAATCATGAAACTGACTCGCTACAAAGTTTGCTCTTCTCAATGTCAATTCACCTGAAAGACTTCCTATTTTAATTCTTTTTTGCATTTATTTATTCTAAAATAATTACTTCTCCTTTACTCTCTGAACTATCACTACCAAGAATATAATTTGTATTTTTGGGACGGACTTTAAAGGTTCTTTTTTTGTTTTTAAGCAATGCTATCTGCTCTATTATTTCTTGATATGATTGATTGTTATTGTCAAAAATTATTTGATTGATTTGGTTTTTCTCAATACTTTTAAAAATCTGTTTTATAGTTACGCCCTCTTCAAACTTGATTAATTTACTAATTTTTTTTTGATTTTTTAACGAAGTGAAAAAACCAATATCAGCACCTAAATATAACGTGTTTTTTAATGAAAAACCTGTTTTTTTCTTCTTTTTAAGCCCAAAGAATTTAAGCACATACCAAAATTTGATTCCAAGTTTCATCATAAAATCATAAAACATATTCACTCCAAAATGCTCTTTATAAAAAATCTCCATCGCTTTATAAAAATGACGTAAATACTTAACATCATTTATCGTACTTTCTCCTTTGTAATGAATTACTTCCACTGAACCAAGATAACAATTCTGATAACCTTTTTTCACTATTTTATAACTCAAATCAATATCTTCACCATACATAAAATAGCGCTCATCAAAACCTTTAACTTCATTATAAACACTTCGTTTCATCAACATAAAAGCACCAACAAGAATATCAACTTCTCCAGTTTCATCTTCTTTTAAATGATTTGCGTAATATTTTCCAGTTTCACTATTTGCACCTATCATTTTATAAAACGATACTTTTGGAGTCGGAATTCCGCGTTTACTTTCAGGTAAAAAATTTCCTGTTCCATCAATCAATTTTACGCCTAATGCTCCAAATTTTTCTTGCTTTTCAACAAAGTTTAAACATTTTAGAAAAGTATCCTTACCAACAACTGTATCAGGATTTAAAATCAATATATATTCTCCTTTTGCAATAGCAACTCCTTGATTATTAGCCTTTGAAAAACCTGTATTCTCTTTGTTTTCAATGAGGGTAACTTTTGGGAAGTTAGAAACAACCATTTTGCAACTATCATCTTTTGAATCGTTATCAACTACAATAATCTCGGCATCAATAGTTTCGCAAGCCTCTTGCACACTTTGCAAACAGAGTTCTAAAAAATAACGAACGTTATAATTGACTATAATGACAGATAATTGCATTTAACCTTGTAATGAGTTTTCAAACGGAATACGATTAAGAATACTTCTTCCAAGTGTCACTTCATCTGCATATTGAAGTTCATCTCCAACAGAAATTCCACGAGCAATTGTAGAAATTTTTACGTCAAACTGTTCAATTTGTTTAAAAATATAAAAATTAGTTGTATCGCCTTCCATCGTAGAACTGAGTGCAAAAACAACTTCTTTTATGTCTTTGGACGCTACTTTTTCAACCAAACTTTCAATCGTTAGATTCTGAGGGCCAATACCTTCTACCGGAGAAATTTTACCTCCTAAAACATGATACAAACCTTTATATTGCACTGTACTTTCAATTGCCATTACATCGCGCACATCTTCTACAACACATATAATCTCTCGATTTCTGTTATGACTTGAGCAAATTTCACAAATTTCTACATCAGAAATATTATGACAATTCTCGCATAGTTTTATTTCTTCTACTAAACTATTTAAAGCAGTTGTTAAATAATGTGTTTGCTCTTTCGGACGCTTTAACAAGTGTAAAACCAAACGCAATGCTGTACGCTTTCCAATTCCTGGAAGTTGAGAGACTTCATTTACAGCGTTTTCCAAGATTTTAGAAGAAAAATTCATTTGGCAAATGTAAAATATTTAAAATTGAATGATTTAAAATTTAAGATTTAAATTCCGTTTTATTTTGTTTCTTTGTAACAGTCACTATTAAACAAAAAAACAAATACTACAACAAATGAATCCAACTACAATACTATTGCTAATTGCAGGCTATTTTGGACTATTATTATTAGTTTCTTTTTTGACAGGAAAAAATGATTCAAACGAAACTTTTTTTAAAGCAAACAAGCAATCGCCTTGGTATGTTGTAGCCTTTGGAATGATTGGAGCAACACTTTCTGGAGTTACTTTTATCTCAGTTCCTGGAATGATTGGCGGACAACAATTTGCGTATATGCAAGGTGTTTTTGGCTTTTTTGTTGGTACATTTTTTATCATTTTGGTATTACTTCCTATTTATTACAAACTCAATGTTACGTCAATTTATCAATATTTAGAACAGCGTTTTGGAAACGTAAGTTATAAAACTGGCGCGGCATTTTTCATGCTTTCTCGAATTACAGGCGCATCATTTCGCTTGTATTTAGTGGCTTTATCAATGCAATACATTGTTTTTGAACAACTTGGCGTTCCGTTTTGGGCAACAGTTGTGATTTCTATTTTGTTAATTTGGGTATATACTTTTAGAGGCGGAATTAAAACAATTGTTTGGACAGATGCCTTACAAACATTGGCGATGTTAGTTGCTGTTGGTGTTGGAATCTATTTGATAAATCAAAAGTTGGATTGGACGTATATGGAGTTTTTAAATTCTGATGAGTTTGCAAGTAAGAGCCAAATTTTCTTTTTTGATGACCCAAATTCTAAAACTTATTTTTGGAAATATTTTATTGGCGGAATTTTTTTAGCGATAACAATGACAGGACTTGACCAAGATATGATGCAAAAAAACTTGACCTGTAAAACCAAAAAAGACGCTCAAAAAAATATGGGAACAATGATTACCTTATTGGTTGTTGTAAACTTCGTATTCTTGTCTTTAGGTGCTTTATTATTTATTTATGCAGAGAAATTTGGAGTAGAAATTCCTGTTGTTGACGGAAAAACAAAAACAGATTTATTATTTCCTGAAATTGCCATGAATCAAGGTTTGGGAACTGCACTTTCAGTTACATTTATCATTGGTTTAATTGCAGCAGCATACTCAAGTGCCGATAGTGCACTAACTTCATTGACAACTTCTTTTTCTGTGGATTTCATGAACATTGAGAAAAAACCAAAAGAGGAGCAAAAACCTTTGCGTAAAAAAGTACATATTGGTATTTCAATATTATTAATTTTAGTCGTTATTCTATTTAATAACCTTGAAGGAAATGTTGTTGGAAATCTATTTACATTTGCTAATTTCACATACGGACCATTATTAGGACTCTTTGCCTTCGGTATTTTCACCAAACATAAAATCAAAGATAGTTACGCTTGGATTGTAGCATTATTTGCAATAACAGCAACATATCTTATCACACAATTACCAGAAAGTGTAATTGGAGTATATCAATTTCATTGGGAAATACTACCAATAAATGGCTTGATTACTTTTATTGGCTTGTGGTTGATTAAAAAAAGGTAGCGTTAATTTAGTTTGGTTCTTAGTATAAAAAAGCCGAATTTCGCTATTCGAACGATATAGTTCATTAAAACGCAACCATATCTTAAGGGCATCTCTAAAAACTAACAATCTTCAAAACACGTTTATATTTCACTGATATTGAGTATATTTAAAGTATTATGAAGCGATTTAAAAGACATAGGGATTACGGATTTTTTGGACAAGATATTCGATTAAGCAAACTTAGTAAATTGGGAGACCCTTTAGAGAAACTAAAATTAGGAGTTGATTTTGATATTTTTAGAGATTTACTAGAAGAAAAAATAAGTACAACTCCTAAAGGAAAAG
>JAKITY010000080.1 GCA_021647835.1 Flavobacteriaceae bacterium
AATATCTTGGTCAAAAAATCCGTAATCCCTATGTCTTTTAAATCGCTTCATAATACTTTAAATATACTCAATATCAGTGAAATATAAACGTGTTTTGAAGATTGTTAGTTTTTAGAGATGCCCTTAAAAAAGAGAATGCATTTTTTGTAAAGGACTTCTATTTGAATGGAGTTTTACAAATGGAAGGGTTTTATAAAGATAAATTACTTAAACAAAAAACAGACACTTTTAAATCCTATTATTTAAACGGAAAGACTTCAAGTATAATTGCTTATAAAAATGGCAAAAAACATGGAGAAGCTAAATGGTATTTTATAACAGGTAAATTATCAAAATTGGCAAACTATAATATGGGAGAATTAACAGGAAAGTGGATGTATTATAATGAAGAAGGAAATATTGATTGTGAAATAGAAGATGTAAACATTAATAAAGTTAAAGAACTATATAGATCTCCAATTTATTTTGAAGGGAAAGATGCGTTAAATGAATATTTAAAAAAGGTAATTGATCCATTAGAAGCTCTTGGAGATCAATTTTATGGGCGGACTTCTGCATATTTTAAGATTGATGATACTGGTAAAGTAATAGATGTAGATATTATTTTGCATGGTACAATAGAAATGGATTCTATAATAATAAAACATATCTTAAAAATGCCGAAATGGGAACCTGCTATAGAAAATGGCAAACCAGTTTCTTATAGACACTATATACCATTTAAATTTTCAGGGAATAGTAAAACCCTACCGATTAGTGATAAAAAATTAGCAAGAGGATTCTTTGTTAGTGGAGTTAAAGACTATAAAGAAGGGGAATATGATGAAGCTGTATTTAAGTTTAAACAAGCAGTAATTTTTAATAAAATGGAAGCAAAGTATCACTACTATTCAGGACATGGATATTATAAAACTTGGAAAAAAGATTTTGCTTGTGAATATTGGAAAATTGCAGATATGCTTGATAGTAAAATTTTAAAAAAGGAGATTAAAGATTTGTGCAACATAAAGTAATAGAGGTTACTCAAAAGAGTTGAAGGTAATTACTTGTCTTTGTATTCTTTGATAGTCCTTTATAAGTTTTTTAACTCGTTATTTTTGAAATAATTCCGCTTTATTTATTTAATGAATAAGCCTACTTCTTTATTCAGATAATATGCATAGATTTGCGCCTCGAATTTGAAAACAAGATTATGAAGCGTATCAACGAATACAAAAAACTTTTTAAGGTAGAAGGAACTCTCGATCTGCAAGTATTAAAGAAAACTTACAGAGGATTGGTAAAAGAATGGCATCCAGATAAATTTCAAGATGAACAGAAAAAGGAAGAGGCAGGAGCCGTAAGTCTTAGAATTATTGATGGTTATCATTTTTTGGTGAGTATTGCCCCGAAAACAAAAGAAGACAATAAAGAAGAATACGCAACTACAATAACTGAATCTCAAGTTGCTGATTATCATCACAAAAGCATGTTACTCGAAGTTACTTTTACAGATGGTAATACCTATGAATATTTTGGAGTGAATCGTAAACTTTTCCTAAAATTCGTTAATAGTAAATCAATTAATAATTTCGGAAGAAGAAATGTCTTCAATTCTTTTCTTTATAGAAAAATAAAGAAAAACGAAGTTATGGTTTAACTGATAAGTAATTAATGTCATTACTGCGAAGGGAATCCATAGAGAAGATAAGGTTTAAATTAACTGCGTTGACCTAAAGAGTTGTCTGTTTTTTCAATAGCAATAAAGTGGAATATAATTTTTTCAGTAACTTAGTGCCAACTAAAACTAAAAATTATGAATCCAATACTTAGAAATATACTCGCAGTTTTTATCGGTTGGTTTGGCGGAAGTGCAATTAATTTAGGACTAATTAACTTAGGGCATAAAGTATTTCCAATTGCAGGCATTGATATTAATGATATGACAGCCTTTGCAGAGGTAATGCCAACATTAGACGGCAAGTATTTCTTGTTTCCATTTTTAGCACATGCATTAGGTACTTTGGTTGGTGCATTTATTGCTTATAAAATCGCAGCAACTCACAAAAAGAAATTTGCTTTAGGTATAGGCGTTCTGTTTTTATTAGGCGGAATTGCAGTTAATTATATGCTTCCAGTACCAACATGGTTTGCAGTTGCAGATATTGCTTTAGCCTATATTCCAATGGCTTTGATTGGCGGAAAACTTGCTGAGAACTAATTAAATTCTAGTAGTCTTATCAAGTAAATAAAAATCGGCTAATACCATTGCAGCCATTGCTTCAACAATAGGAACGGCTCTTGGTACAACACAAGGGTCATGACGACCTTTTCCTTGCATTTCAACACTATTGCCATCACTATCAATTGTTTTTTGTTTTTGAATAATCGTTGCAACAGGTTTAAAAGCAACTCTAAAATAGATGTCCATTCCGTTGCTTATTCCTCCTTGAATTCCTCCAGAAAGATTTGTTTTAGTGCTTTCATCAGTATTAAAAAGGTCGTTATGTTCACTTCCTTTCATTTTTGTTCCGCAAAAACCACTACCAAATTCAAAACCTTTTACAGCATTGATAGATAACATTGCTTTACCAAGTTGTGCGTGTAGTTTGTTAAAAATAGGTTCGCCCAAACCAATTGGTACATTTTGAATCACACAAGTAATCGTTCCACCAACAGTATCGCCTTGTTTTTTGATGTCTTTGATATGAGCAATCATTTTTTCTGCAACTTCAATATCAGGACAACGAATATCATTTGATTCAATCAAATTAAAATCCAACTCTTGATAAGGTTTGCAAATCGTAATTTCTCCAACAGAAGAAGTAAATGCATTTATTTTTATAGAACTGATTAGTTGTTTTGCGATAGCACCAGCAACAACCCAATTTGCAGTTTCACGTGCTGATGTTCTTCCGCCTCCACGATAATCACGAACGCCATATTTTTTATCATACGTAAAATCAGCATGTGAAGGGCGATATACATTCACATTATGAGAATAGTCTTTACTCTTCTGATTGGTGTTTTTAATGATAAATCCAATAGGAGTTCCAGTTGTTTTTCCTTCAAATATTCCTGATAAAAATTGGACTTCATCATCCTCCTTCCGTTGTGTAACAATAGGTGATTGTCCAGGTTTTCTACGATTCATTTCACTTTGAATAGCCTTAAAATCTAATGTAATTCCAGCAGGACATCCATCAATAATTCCGCCAATGGCTTCGCCATGAGATTCTCCAAAAGTTGTAAGTGTAAAAATGTTTCCGAAAGTATTGTTAGACATAAAATTCTATTTTTAACAAAAATAACAAACACATATTGATTATCAGATTAAAACAGTGTAATAATTTGAAGAAAAAAGTATAAAAAAAGTTTGAGCAATAAGAAAAAGCAAAGTATATTTGCATCCGCATTCAGAGAATATCTGATGAGACACTTTGGAGAAATGGCAGAGTGGTCGAATGCACTAGTCTTGAAAACTAGCGACTGTCACAGGTCCGGGGGTTCGAATCCCTCTTTCTCCGCCAAGAACCTTGTAAACTATTAGTTTACAGGGTTTATTTTTTTAATAGATAGTCTTAAGCTTTACAATTCTCGATTAATTAGATTAGAAAAAAGCCCTTTTCAAATTAGATCAGCAATAACAGTATTGTGTTTGTTGTTTGAGATTATTATAGCATCATTGTTTTTTTATAATTAGTAGTGAAAATTTTGGAAAATAGTTGTTAGTTTATTTTTTTGACTTCAGAAACTTCTTCAACAGTAATTATTTTGTCATTTTTATTTCCCCAACTATTAGTAATATAGTTCATAACATCTGCAATTTCTTGGTTCGATAATCCCATTGAAGCCATAAATCCATTGTACTTTTTATCATTAACAATAATTTCTCTAGACATACCATATTTAATACCTCTAATGCTTTCTGTTTGTTTTTCCTTTAAAAAATCGGAATTTGCTAAAGGAGGAAATACTCCACTCATACCTTTGCCATTTGGTAAATGACAAGTAACACAAAAGTCAGTATAAATTTCATTGCCTCTTTTTATACTTTCTTTTAATATATCGTTCTGTAATGTGATACTTTGGTATTCTTCATTTGGATTTTTATTAAAAAGAAATATTGAAACTAAAGTTAAAAAACTTATTAAAAACACTTTCATAATTGTTATTTTTTTGGATTAATTCTTACAATACCAACGCCTTCCAATGCTACATAAATGTAACCATCTGGTCCTTGCTTTACGTTTCTTACACGACCCATTCCTTCAAGTAATTTTTCTCGCTTAATTACTTTATTGTTTTTAAGAACTAAGCGCTCTACATATTGAAATTTTAAGGAACCAACTAATAAATTCCCTTTCCAATCTGGATATTTATTTGATGTAACAAATGTCATTCCACTTGGTGCAATGGATGGAACCCAATAAAAAAGAGGTTGCTCCATATTTGGAAGTGAGGTGTTCTCTGTAAATTTTGTTCCTATATAATTAACGCCATAACTAATTTTTGGCCAACCAAAGTTTTTTCCTTTTTGAATGATATTAATTTCATCTCCGCCTTTTGGACCATGTTCATGTACCCAAATTTTTCCTGTTTTTGGGTGCTTTGTCATGCCTTGAGGATTTCTATGCCCATAACTGTAAATGGCTTTTTTTGCATTTGGTGAGTTTACAAATGGATTGTCTTTTGGAATGCTTCCATCACTATTAATTCTGTAAATTTTCCCACCATCTTTGGTAATATCTTGGGGGTTTTCATCACGACTACCTCTGTCTCCAATTGAAAAATATAAGTAGTTGTCATTATCAAACTCTAAACGAGAACCAAAATGTTGTCCTTTTTTAGTGTTAGGACTGGCTTTATAAAGTAATTGATTTTCTGTTAATTTGTTTCCGTTTAATTTGGCTCTCATTATTGCAGTATTGCCACCATTTTCTTCACCTTCAGATGAAGCGAATGATATATATATCCAACCGTTTTTTTTATAATTTGGGTCGAGTTCAATATCCATTAAACCACCTTGTCCTCGAACATAAATTTCAGGTAATCCTTCAATTATGGTTTTTTTACCATCTTTAAAATGAATTAACTCTCCAGATTTTTCAGTAATCAAAATACTATCATCTGGTAAAAAAGCCATTCCCCAAGGAATATTTAAATCTGGCACAATTATTTCAGTCGTGTAATTTATAGTTTTAGGCTCTTCAACTTTTACAACTGTTTTAGATTGTTGCGCACAAGCAGTTAATGATAAGATACATACTGTAAGTAGAAAGATTATTTGTTTCATTTGTTTTGTCTTTAAAAGTTTAAAATTAGGCAAATTTATTTAGAAGGCATAATTAAGATTAATTCCTGTATAATAATTTATAGGATTTCCAGGATAATAATATCTTGGTGCATTTCCGCTAAAACCTCTAGCGTTTATTAAAATTTGAGAAGCATAAACCTCGTTAAAAATATTATCTAAACCAATAAATGTTTTCAGTTTCAGTTTTTTATTTACAGCAATATTATATGCAATTTTAATATTTGTTAGATTGTAACTATCGGAAAACAAACTATTACTGTCTGTGATTGGAATACTACCTACATGTTGAAAATTAATAGTTGCATACAATCCAAATTTTGTATTAATATCAATCCCAGTATTAAATACATTCGATGGTACTCCAGTTAATTTATTTCCTGAAAAATCATTTTCTTCATCAATAAATTCTTTAAATGAAAAGTTATTAATTGTATAAGTTACATAAGAATTGATTAATAAATCTTCTTTATCTAACCATTTATATTTCAAATCGAATTCTAACCCATCATGCTGAGTTTTTCCAGCATTTATACCAATAAATTGATCTAAAGCTGTTCTTTTTGATACTAAAAGGTTGCGTATGTTTAAGCGGAAAACTGCTAAATTAAATTGTAAACGGTCTTTAAGAATAGAGCCACGTGTGCCAATTTCAAAATTCCAACCTGTTTCAGGTTTAAGATTTGTGTTTATTTGTCCATCAGGTAATAAAGTGTCATCAAGAGAGATTGGAGAAAAACCATGACTTATATTTGAATAAACACTTATGTTTTTTTGAAATAAATGTGAAACGCCAAATTTTGGTGATAGAATACTCTTAAAATTAAAACTTCCAGATTGATCTGGATTATCTACAGAGACCAAAAACCTGTCTTCTAAATCATAAGAAGTTTGGTTAAAGTTTAAACCAAGAGCAAGCGTAGTTTTTTTAGAAAGTTCATAATTAGTTTCAAAAAACAAGTTGTAATACGTTCTATTTTCCTTGAAATTTGATAAATTATTTCCTTGAACACTTCCTGTTCCTAAAGGGAAATTTTGATACAAGTTTTCAAATGTTTCAGATGTATATCTGTCTTTAAAATACTCACCTCCAAGAGTCCAATTTAATTTTTTGTTGAATAATT
The DNA here is from genome assembly GCA_021647835.1 of Flavobacteriaceae bacterium. GTDB lineage: Bacteria > Bacteroidota > Bacteroidia > Flavobacteriales > Flavobacteriaceae > Urechidicola. The sequence goes on from JAKITY010000080.1 coordinate 6,418, forward strand.
TTGAGTTTCCTATTAAACGACTTCTAATTCCGAAAGCAAAAGTGTTTTCGTCTAAAATATTAAAAGGTCTAGGTTCGTAACCATCTCTAAAAGATGTAAAAATACTGGTTGATTGCTTTAAGTTGCCGTTATATTGATGTTGCCATGATATACCAAATATACCTCTTTTGGAATCTTCAAAACCTTGCGCTTGTCCCCAAGTAAATGCAGCATTAGATGGGTTGTTTAAAAAAGTATCCCCGTTTAGGGAACTTGGAATAAATGCTTTTAGATCTACATAACTTGCTAAAAATGATAACTCATTTTTTTCTCCAATAAAATGATTAGAATTAACTGTTATTGTTTGTCTGTTATATTCATTATTATCACGAAATCCATTACTTTGTGTATTACTATAAATGGCTCTAAGGCTATTTTTGGAATTACCATGATTTACATTAACTATACTTTTGATTAAGCCAAAAGACCCAAAAGATAATTCACTGCTTGCATTTGATTGATTTAAGTATGAATTTTGTGGCGTTAAATGAATTATGCCTCCAAGTCCAGCACCATATATACTTGAAGCAGCTCCTTTAATTATTTCAAAACGCGAAATTGAAGTCAATTCAAAATCTTCTATAGTCGTTTCTCCACTTCCTGTTGTTAACGGAATGTCTTTAAAATAGGCTCTAATCTTAGCTGTGCCAAATAAATTTCTTGCTCCAATACCTCTAATTGTAATTCTATTTGTGTTTAAAGCACCACTTTGCATAAACACACCAGAAGTTCTATTTAATATTGGTGCAATATTAAAATTGTTACCACGCTCAATTTCTTTTTTAGAAATAACATTAATAGTTGCAACAGCTTTTTTTAGTTGCTTAGGAAGGTGATTTGCACTAACAATAACTTCATTTAATTCTGAAGGTTTCATGTTAAGTTGAATGATTTGATATTTATTATCGACTATTTCAATAGTCTTTTCAAAATAGCCCTCTTTTTTAAAATGATAAAAACCGTTTTTTGAAATTTCAACCTCTCCTGAATTATTAGAAATAATAATACTTTTATCTGAAGCACTTATAACTGTTGTGTTTGGTAATGCAACACTATTATCACTATCAATAAATTTAATCGTTTTTTGAGCGTCAATAGTATTAGAAACGATAAAGAAACTAATTAGCAACAAGTTTTTTAATGATATTTGAGAGTTTAGAAATTTCATATTTTATGGTTAACTGAACTCATCTTGACTTTTTCATATAGAACCTCTAAATTATAATTTTATCTAACTATAGATGCTTTCTGAAAAGGCTTAAACTTGTTCATCTTCGTTGCTTTTTTTGAATGTTATAGATGCTATATTTTTCAAAAAAAATCATATTCAGAACAAATTCCATTTCACTCTTGGTTTAAAGACAAAAAGTCAAAATGAGTCTACCTGTAAAAGAACAGTAAAAATTTGATTTTTAATTGGTAATAATTCTAAAATTTTTGTTAATGTTTAGTGTGATTATTAGATTTTTGTAATTTAAACTTTAGATGATTCTTTCGAAGTGTAGTGTAGCCTGATTATTGCGCCACGTTTGAGCGAGGAAGGTCGCAGGTTCGCACCTTATCGCCTCGTAGATTTATCATTTTGGGTAATTCCTCGGTCTTTGGATTAAGGTAGTTTATTAAAAGAATATAAAATATTGTATCTTCACAGCATGATTCAAGAATTAAAAAATAATTATGGGCATTTGTTTGAGGATGCACTTTTAAAAGAAATAGATGAAGTTGGAACTTATAAAGAAGTTTTAGAAGGGTTCAAAATGCTTGAGATTGGAAGTTATGTAAAAAATATGCCTTTATTAATTTCTGGAGTGATAAAAATACTGAGAGAAGATAATGATGGAGATGAACTTTTACTTTATTTTTTAGAAAAAGGTGATACCTGTGCTATGACATTAATATGCTCTTTAGGGCAAACTAAAAGTGAAATAAGGGCTATTGCTGAGACGGACTCAAAACTTATTTTGATTCCTATACAAAAAATGGAAGAGTGGTCTACTAAATATAGGAGTTGGAGAAGATTTGTTTTTCAAAGTTACCATAATAGATTAAATGAAATGTTGGATACTATAGACAATATTGCATTTCTTAAAATGGATGAAAGGCTTTTAAAATATTTAAAAGAAAAATCTAGAGTAGGAAATGATGATATCATAAAAAGTACACATCAAGAAATAGCGTATGAATTACACACCTCTAGAGTAGTAATTTCTCGTTTGCTCAAAAAATTGGAGAATCTTGGTAAAATTAAATTGCATAGAAACTACATAGTTATAAAAAACATATAGTTATAATCAAAAAATAAGTAATATTTTCATTGAAGATTATTCTTTGCTTTTACTCAAAGAATATACTTTTTGTATTCTGATTTTATATTTATGTAACATTTGTTACTAATTAGAAAGTACAGCTGAAGTATCTTTAGCAAGAAATTAATTTCATTAACAACTAACCTTAAATAAATGAAATACGGATTTATAATCGACAATCGTAAATGTATTGGTTGTCACGCTTGTACTACTGCATGCAAAAGTGAACACGATGTTGCAATAGGTGTTAACAGAACTTATGTTAAGCAAGTCGAAAAAGGAGAGTTTCCAAACACACGTAGAATATTTTCAGTAATGCGATGTAACCATTGTACAGATGCTCCTTGTGTAGAAATTTGTCCTGTTGAAGCATTATATACACGCGAAGATGGAATTGTAGATTTTGATAATAACCGTTGCATTGGCTGTAAATCCTGTATGCAAGCCTGTCCTTATGATGCTTTGTATATAGATCCAGATACAAATACAGCAGCAAAATGCAACTATTGTGCACATAGAATAGAAGTTGGTAGAGAACCAGCATGCGTAACAGTTTGTCCAGAACACGCAATTATTGCGGGTGATATGGAAAATCCAACAACAGAGATTTCACAATTGTTAGCAAGAGAAACAGTAACGGTTCGTAAACCAGAAAAAGGAACAAATCCAAATTTATTTTATATTGATGGAGATTTCGCTTCTTTAAACCCAGAAGCAACTGATAAGTCAGGAGATTTCTTATGGAACTCTCAAGCACGTGGTGTAGGTCATTATGCAAAATATGCTGAGAAAATGATGCATACCAATGATGATGTTAATTTACTAAAAATGACATTAGATAATGACATGCAATCAGCATATCATAAAAAAGAAACAGAAAACCCAAATTATATTGATGTTCTTAACGGAAAAGCACGTAGAGTTTACGATACACCAGATAAAGGAATACTTTGGGGTTGGGAAGTTTCTGCTTATGTAATGACAAAAGCAATATCAGCAGGAGCATTTTTAATTCCGTTTTTAGCCATGTTATTAGGTTACGAAGTTTCTGATGTAGCAAAACTTTGGTCAGCAGGAATATCATTAGTATTTTTATCTTTAACAGGATTATTCTTAGTGATGGACTTAGATAGACCAGATCGTTTTTTAAACGTACTATTAAGACCACAATGGAAATCATGGTTAGTAAAAGGTGGTTATATTATAACTATTTTCGGATTATTAGCAACCGTTTTTGGAGCATTTACTTATTTCGAAATTAAAACAGGAGAAACCATTTTACTTTGGGTAACTGCATTTTTTGCAGTAATGTTAGCGATTTATACCGCTTTTTTATTCGCACAAGCAAAAGGAAGAGATTTTTGGCAAAGTCCAACCTTGCCTTTACATATGTTAGTACATAGTATTATGGCTGGAGCAGCAATATTTGCTCTAGTAGGATTATTTACGGACTTAGATAGTTGGATTGGTTTAATTAAAATGACTTTAATAATCGCTTTAATTGTGAATTTATTTTCATTGATAACCGAATTAACCATTACACATCCATCAACAGCAGCACATGCAGTTGTAAACATGATTGTAAAAGGTAGATATAAAAATTTATTTTGGATGGTTGTAGTCTTATTAGGAAACGTGTTACCATTAGTACTATTATTAGTAGCACCAAGCGCTATGATGTTGGTAGTTTCTGCTGTATTAGTTCTTATCGGAATTTACGCTACCGAAAAAATATGGATTGAAGCACCACAGAGAATACCACTTGCGTAAATGTATTTATTAATAACCAATCAACTAAAAAAAGACATGAACAAGTTTTTCTTAATCACAATGTTAATTGTACAAGCAGCAA
>JAKITY010000081.1 GCA_021647835.1 Flavobacteriaceae bacterium
AATTTATTTAGTTATATAAATTGGAATGGATTGGATGATTTTGGAGATAAAATTGGAAAAGGGGTGTATATATATAAATTAAATGTAAAAAGCACATTATCAAACGCACAGGCAGAAAAGTATGAGAAATTAGTCATACTTCAATAAAAAAACAGATATTTGTAATATCGCTTAAAAGAAATAAAAACTATATAAATGAAAAACTTACTATTAACACTACTTATACTATTACTTACCATACCTACAATTAAAGCACAAGATGAGCCAAACCCAATAACTACAGCAGCACCTTTTTTATTGATAGTGCCTGATGCACGTGCAGGAGGAATGGGAGATGTAGGAGTTGCAACCTCTGCAGATGCAAATTCACAGCATCACAATCCAGCAAAATATGCGTTTTTAAACTCACAGTTTGCAGTTGGAGTAAATTACACTCCTTGGATGAGAGAACTAGTAAACGATGTTTTCTTAGGAGGATTTTCCGTTGGAAATAGATTAAACGACAGAAGTGCTTGGGCAGCAAGTTTAAAATACTTTACGCTTGGTGAAATTGAATTACGTGAAACTGGAGATCCAAATGAAACAGTTATCATTGAGAAGCCAAGTGAAATGTCAATTGATGGAACTTATGCTCTTAAATTGAACGAAACATTTGCAATGGGAGTTACTCTACGATACATTCGTTCAGATTTTGCCTTGAGAGTTGCAAACTCAGAATTAAAAACAGTAAATACTTTTGGAGTTGATATTTCTGGGTATTTTCAATCAGAAGAAAATAATTATGGAGATTTTAATGGTAAGTGGCGAGGCGGTTTTAATTTCTCTAATATTGGACCAAAAGTATCTTATGTAGATGGCGGACGTGAAAATTTTATTCCAACTAATTTAAAATTAGGTGGAGGTTTTGATTTTATTTTAGATGATTACAATACAATATCTACAACGTTAGAGTTTACTAAGTTATTAGTGCCAACACCACCATTAAGAGATCCAATTACAGGAGAAATTATTGAAGGGAAAGATGATGAAGTAGGATTTTTTAAAGGAATGTTCCAATCATTTGGTGATGCTCCAGGAGGTTTTAGTGAAGAGATGAAAGAATTTACTTGGGCACTTGGTGTAGAATATATGTATGATAATGCTTTTGCAATCCGTACAGGATATTTTAATGAAAATGATTTAAAAGGAGGTCGTAAGTACTTTACTTTAGGAGCAGGATTTAAATTTAAAAGTAGTAATATAGATATCTCCTATTTATTTAATTCTTCGGATGTTAATAATCCGTTAGAGAATACATTGCGTTTCTCTTTAGCGTTTGATTTCGGAGATTTATATGAAGATTATTAATTGATATCTTAACTGTATGAAAAAAATTCAATTATCAACATCAATTACCGTTTTTGAAACCGTAAGTGAACTTCCAAAAGATGTTCAAGAGTTGATGAATGAAGCAGTTCAGATTCGTAAAACAGCGTATGCGCCGTATTCAAACTTTCATGTTGGTACGGCTTTTTTATTAGAAAACGGCGAAGTAGTAACAGGAAATAATCAAGAAAATGCGGCATATCCTTCAGGAATGTGTGCCGAACGAGTTGCAGTGTGGAAAGCATCTTCTCAGTTTCCAGATATTAAGATTTTAAAAATTGCAATTACTGCAAGTTCTGTTAATAATCAAGTTACAGAACCTGTAGCGCCTTGTGGAGCGTGTCGTCAAACACTATCAGAATATGAAATAAAGCAAGATGCTAATATCGAAATTTATTTTATGGGCGAAACAGGTAAAATCATAAAAACAGACTCACTTCACGATTTACTTCCATTGGCTTTTGACAAATCGTTTTTGTAATAATTACTCTAAGACTTCTTCAATCACTTTCCCAGTATTTCCATTTGGGAACTCAATATTTAATAAAGCAGAAATAGTTGGTGCAATATCTATAATTGGATAATATTGAAAAGTTTCACCTTTAGTTATTCCATTTCCATAGAAAAGTAGCGGAACGTGTGTATTGTAATTGTATCCAGTTCCATGCGTAGTTCCTCCTTGGTTTTCATAATAATTTGTAATAGATAAAGGTTTGTAAACAAACACAATATCACCAGATAATTTTTGATTGTAACTATTTTGAACTAAATTCATAAAACCTGTTGTGAAATTAGTTGTTTGAAGTGTTTTTGCAGTTACAACTTTGTAAATATATTTATGGTTAATCAATTCGTTAGCAATGATTTCTTGAACGGAAGTAAGGTTTAACTTTAAATTTTTAATTTCTTCTTTATTCAGGTAAATAGTGTTGTTTGAGATATGTTCAATTAAATTGTCCGTTCCAAAATATTCTTTAGCAATTTGTTTGATGTCATTTCTCAATTTTTGTTTATCTATATATCTTGCAGGAATAGAGCGGTCTGCTAAATATTTAGGAACCTCAGTTGCACCATGATCGGCAGTTAAAAAGAGCGTGTAATTATTTTTGCCAACTTGAGTATCTAAAAACAATAAAAGCCGTTCTAAATCTTTATCTAATCTAATATATGCATCTTCAATTTCTTTTGATGACACTCCAAAACCGTGACCCATATAATCTGTACTCGAAAAACTAACAGCCAATAAATCTGTAAATTCACTCTTACCAAGATTTTCATTTTTGATTGCTTCGATAGCAAAATCAACTGTTAGACTATTCCCAAAAGGAGTTTCCCTAATCAAATTGTAATTACCATTTAAGGCTCTTAGTTTTGGTAAATCATAAGGGAATGTAGCAGTAGATTTTCCCTTTAATTTCTGTTCGTAATTATTCAAATCAGGAGCACTTTCTGTGTATGTAGAAATATCGTAATATGTACTCCAAGTTTTACTTAAATACTCATCAACTTTTTTAGCCTCATTAAAATTCTGAACCCATTTCGGCAGTTCTTTCATATAATAACTGCTCGAAATCCAATTTCCAATGTCATCGCCATCATACCAGTATGCAGCATTAGCACTATGTCCTGCAGGTAAAATAGAGCCTCTATCTTTTAGACTGATTCCAATAACTTTGCCTTGCATATTCTGTGCAATATGTAATTGGTCGCCAATAGTTGTTACTTGATTTCTATGAGGTGATTTTTTCCCGTTTATTGATGGTGAACCGATAGTGTTATACCTTTCGTCACCAACACAGTTAATCCATTTCTTTGAAGGCTTGTCATACCAATCATTTGCTAAAATTCCATGATTATTAGGTGTTGTGCCAGTATAAATTGAAGTGTGACCAACTGCAGTTTTGGTAGAAGAATAGTTGAGATGTGTATTTTTTAAGTTGTAACCGTTATTCATCAACCGTTTAAGCCCTCCTTTGCTATATTTATTATAAAACCGAATTAAATAATCATAGCGCATCTGATCAACAACAATTCCAATAACTAATTTTGGTTTTGAGTTTTTAATAATTTTATTCTCTGATGTTTGAGTAATTTCTTGTGCTTTGCAACTTGTTGATAACAATAAAATTACTGAAAGAAAAAAAAGTTTTTTCATTTATTTTGAAGTTGATGTACTTCTAACAAAGATACAATTTTATGATATAAAAGGTCTATAGATTGTATTAATTTAATATTTTAGCAAAAAGGAATTAAATGAATTATTTAGAGCATATAGGTAAATACTTTATGATGCTAAGGCAAGTCTTTAAACGTCCACAAAAATGGAAGGTTTTTTGGGAGACTTTATTTAGAGAAATAGAAGATTTAGGATTAAAGTCTTTAGGTATAGTTATGTTCATTTCTTTTTTTATTGGAGGTGTTGTAGCAATACAAACAGCCTTAAATGTTGATAGCCCTTTTATCCCTAAATATTTGATAGGTTTCGCAACCAAACGCTCTATGATTCTTGAATTCGGACCAACATTTACATCTGTTATTTTGGCAGGTAAAGTAGGCTCTTATATTGCATCAAGTATGGGAACAATGCGAGTTACCGAGCAGATTGATGCTTTAGAAATCATGGGGATCAATTCTTTAAATTATTTAGTATTACCAAAAGTAATAGCAACATTATTGTTTTATCCTTTTCTAGTTGCGATAGCGATGTTTTTGGGAATTTTTGGAGGATGGGCTGCAGGAATATTAACCGATTTATTTTATTCGGTAGATTATATTGATGGTATTCAATTAGATTTTAAACCTTACTTTTTACAGTATGCTATTGTTAAAACAGTTGTTTTTGCTTTTGTTATTGCAACTATTCCAGCATATCATGGCTATTATGTAAAAGGAGGATCGCTAGAAGTAGGAAGAGCAAGTACACAAGCTGTAGTTTGGACAAGCGTTGCTATTATTTTGTTAAATTATTTTTTAACTCAAATGCTTTTAGGATAATGATAGAGGTTAAAAATTTACATAAAAGTTTTGGAGATGCACATATTCTAAAAGGGATTTCGAGTACTTTTGAGAAAGGAAAAGTCAATATGATTATTGGACAAAGTGGTTCTGGTAAAACAGTGTTTTTAAAATGCTTATTAGGATTGCATGCACACGAAGAGGGTTCAATCTCTTTTGATGGTAGAGTATATTCAAAATTAAATACTGATGAAAAACGATTGTTAAGAACAGAAATAGGAATGCTTTTTCAAGGAGGTGCATTGTTTGATTCACTTACGGTAGAAGAAAATATTATGTTTCCTTTAAAAATGTTTGCCAATCAATCTAAAAAAGAAATGCTTGAAAGAGTAAATTTTGTTTTAGATAGAGTAAATCTTCCAGGTTCAAATTTTAAATTCCCTGCGGAGCTATCAGGAGGAATGCAAAAACGTGTTGCAATTGCACGAGCCATTGTAATGAATCCAAAATATTTATTTTGTGATGAACCTAACTCAGGATTAGACCCTCAAACTGCTACAGTTATTGATAATTTAATCCAAGAGATAACTGATGAATATCAAATTGTAACTGTTGTAAACTCACATGATATGAATTCTGTAATGGAAATTGGTGAAAAAATTTTGTTTCTAAAAGATGGTAAAAAAGCATGGGAAGGAACGAATAAAGAAATTTTTGTGACTGATAATGAGGCAATCGTAGATTTTGTTTATTCGTCTAACTTATTTAAAAAAGTTCGCGAGTCATATTTAAAAGAAAGTAAATAATAAAACAGTTTGTTTTCTATAAAAAGTAATTTATATTTGCAGCCGCTAAAAGAGAAAAAGGACGACTTGGTAGCTCAGTTGGTAGAGCACCTCCCTTTTAAGGAGGTGGTCCTGGGTTCGAGCCCCAGCCAAGTCACAAAAGCAAAAAAACCGAAGAAATTTCTTCGGTTTTTTTGCTTTTATAGTTGTTATGATGAGGTGATTATTCTCGAATAATCTTTAAAGTGTCTAATTCTAATCGAGTTTTTAAAAATTCTTTTAACTTAATTTCCTTTGCATCTTTATTAGGGATGGAATCATACCAAGATGTTGTAAAGACTGAAATAGTATCAGTAGATTCAAAATTAGTAGAAATTAAGTTTGAAAATTTCAGTGTTTTTAATCCCTCATAATTAATTTTAACCTCTTTACTTAACTGTGAAAAAGGAACTTTATAATGTTTACTTAATTCTGCTTCAAGAACTTTTATTTTATCTTCACTTTGTCTTATTTTCTCATCACGAGATGATATAATTTGTTGATTTCGAGCATATAAGTCACTTAAATTTTGAACTTCTGCACGTAGGTCAGAATCGTCTGACCCTTGTTGGATGTTTAATCTAGTGTCAGTTAAGCCATATGCTATTAGTTTTGATCTCCATTTGTTTAGTTCATTTTCATCTAATTTTTTTCCGTATAAAATCAATTTAATACTTTTATTTTCATAGTCGATATTTTCATCTTCTTCATCAATGATACTGATATCATTAGATTTCATTTCTTTAATAAAAGCATTTGCTGTATCAATAAATTGGTCTTTTTTATACAGACCATAAAAGGTGTAAATACTATATCCGAAAATAAGAATTGATATAAAAGTTGCTAATTGTGCAATACGTTTTCTTTTTGCTGAATTTATATATTTTACCATTGGAAAACGTAAAAATTTCACAATAATAAATGTTGCTAAAGCAATAAAAATAGTGTTAATCGTAAATAGAAACATTGCGCCGAAAAAATATTCTAAATTCCCAATCGCTATTCCATATCCTGCAGTACAAAGAGGAGGCATTAAAGCCGTAGCAATGGCAACTCCTGCAATTGTATTTGTTTGTTTTGATCGTCTGCTCAATGCTATGATTAATGCTAATCCACCAGCAATGGCAATAAAAACATCTCGAACATCAGGTGCGGTTCTGGCTTTTAATTCTGGTGTTAAATCTTGAAATAAAGGGATGCTAAAAAAGGCTACAGAAGTTAATAAACTTAAGCCAACCATTACGCCTAAGTTTACAAGAGAACGGCGTAGTGTGTCTATGTCATTGATCCCTATAGACATGCCGACACCTAAAATAGGTCCCATTAAAGGAGATATAAGCATGGCTCCGATTACTACTGCAGTTGAACTTACATTTAGTCCAATAGATGCAATTAAAATTGAGAAAACTAAAATCCATGCAGTATGACCTTGCATAGAAATACTGTCTTTTACATCTTGTATTGTTCCACTTTTGTCGGTATCATTTCTAATATCTAAAAGTTTTTTTAGAAATTGTTTGAAATCCCCCCAAATACTCCCTAGATTTTCAGGAGAAATACTCTCTTCAGAAGGTTGTTCTATTTTTTTTTCGAATTTCGATTCCATTTAAATAATTTTTATACAAATTCTTCTCCAAAATCTTCTTTTACTTGGCTTGTGATTTGCTTAATTTCTTGTTCGTCACTTTTCGGGCAAATGAGTAAAACATCATCTTTTTCTATCACAATATAGTTATTTAACCCTTGTATTACAACACGTTTTCTATTTTGAGTTCGTACCATATTATTAGAGGCATTTCTAAAAATAGTTTTTCCGCCAACTGATGCATTTTGTTGGTCATCTTTAGGTAGTTTATTGTATAAAGAGCTCCAAGTTCCGAGGTCATTCCAATTAAAATTTACAGGAAGCACATGTACATTTGTTGCTTTTTCAAGAATCCCATAATCTATAGAAACATTTTCTGCTTTATCGTAATTAGTATTTATAAAATCATCTTCAAACTCGGTATTATAGACATGATTCCCTTTACAAAATAATGCACTCATTTCTGGCAAACTCGTTTTAAACGCTTTTAAAATACTTTTTACGCTCCATATAAAAATTCCAGCATTCCAAAGATATTCGCCACTTTCTACAAACTTTTTTGCAGTTTCTAAATCTGGTTTTTCAGTAAATTGTTTTACTTTTTTTATTTCCCTTTCAGTATTTTCAAATTGAATATATCCATAACCTGTATTTGGAGAATTTGGTTGAATTCCAAGGGTCATCAACACATCATTTTGTTGGCAAAACTCAAACGCAGTTTCGATACTATCAATAAATTGTGGTTCGTTTTCAATCCAATGATCACTTGGCGCGATAATCATAACTCCGTCAGGATTTATTGTATGAATTTTTAACGCAGCATATAAAATACAAGGCGAAGTATTTCGCATACAAGGCTCAAGGAGTAGTTGTCTTGTGGTTACATTTTCTAAATGCTCTTTGACTAATTTTTTATATCTTTTATTGGTTGATATTAAGATGTTTTCAGTTGGAATTAATCGCTCTAATCGACTAAAAGTTTTTTGAATCAACGAATCTCCAGTTCCCAACATATCGTGAAACTGTTTTGGATATTTTTGTGTACTCATTGGCCAAAAACGAGATCCAACTCCACCTGCCATAATAACTGCGTAATAATTTTTATTCATATTTATATTGTGACTATCAACTCAACTTCAGCATTTTGATTGAATAAGTATATTCTTTTAGTTTTTAATTCAAGGCATTCAAAACGTGTACGTCTTTTATTTCCTTTGCGAAATATACGGTTTTTAAAGATAAATTCACTCTCAAAAGGAATTTCAAATATAAAACTCTTATCGGACTTTTCACTAAACTGTTTCATTGCCAATGCCAATCTCACATCAGAATCTGTACTTGCCTTGGGGTTTTTTAAATAATTGGCTAAATGAGGAAGTATTTCCTTCGGATAAATATCTGGATGGATAAATGGTAACATTAAATGTTGAAAAGTTTGTTTCCATTCTTTTCCGTGAGGTCGAACACGCTTGTGATTTAGATGTGTAACTAAATGTGCTACTTCATGAATTAATGTCAATAAAAATTGATATTGATTGAGGTTATTATTTATTGTAATCTGATATTTTTTATCTTTTGACAGCCTAAAATCACCATGTTTTGTTTGGCGCTGATTGACTATTTTTAACTGATGTGGATACTTATTGAGCAAATCAGCAACTAAAGATATAGATGCTTCAGGAATGTATTTTTTTAGAATTTCTTGCATCAATTACGGAGTAGAACTTGAAACTTGTAATACTTTTCCGTTGTAGAATTTATTTCCTGTTAGGGCAAAATCATAAATATATGTAGCTATTTCAAAAGCAGTTGTTGGCGCTTTATAATCAGGAAAGGCTTCTGCAAGCATTTCAGTTTGTACTGCTCCAAGCGCTAAAATGTTGAATGAAATCCCACTATCTTTATACTCTTCTGCTAATAATTCTGTAAGTGTAATTACTGCACCTTTTGACGAACTGTAAGCAGATAATCCAGGAAATTTTAGACTTCCTTGAATTCCCCCCATACTACTAATTGTTACAACGTGGCTATCGTTTTTTAAAAAAGGAATCATCTTACGAGTCAATTCTGCAACTGCAAAAACATTGACTTTATAAACTTCTAAAAAATCTTGAGTTGAGGTTTCTGAAAAAGGTTTGTTGATTAATTTCCCTGCATTATTGATAAGAATATCAACTTTTCTCCAATTTTCCTCTACATAAGAAACTATTTTTTGTAATTCATCTTCATCAGAAATATCAACAGATAAAGTAGTTAAATTATCAATGTTTAAGTTTTTTAAAGATGAAGTATTTCTTGAAACTGCTAATACATTGCAGTTATTTTTGGCAAATAATTGTACCAATTCAAAACCAATTCCTCTACTTGCTCCTGTAACAATTACGTTTTTCATTATAATTTTGTTATTTTTGGTAAAAATAAACTTTTATCTACTTATACTAATGAAAAAAATAATCATTTTCGCTTTGATGTTCTTTGTGGTAACGTCAGCCTTCTCTCAAAAAACATATCTACATTGTGGTAATTTAATTGATACAAAATCTGGAAAAGTACTTTCAGAAATGACAATAGTAGTTTCTGGAAATAAAATTATTGAAGTTAAAAAAGGTTTTCTTGAGCCTGTAAATCAAGATGATACTGTTATAGATTTACGAAAAAAAATGGTAATGCCTGGATTAATTGATATGCACGTGCATTTAGAAATGGAGTTTGGGCCTTCAATATATTTAGATGAGTTCAAATTGAATGATGCAGATATTGCTTTTAATTCGGTTCAATATGCTTCTCGAACTTTAATGGCAGGATTCACAACAGTTAGAGATTTAGGCGGAAGCGGTGTAAACGTGTCGCTGCGAAATGCAATTAATAGAGGGAAATTAATTGGGCCAAGAATTTTGACGGCAGAAAAATCTCTTGCAACTACAGGAGGACATGCCGATCCTACGAATGGTTATAGAAAAGATTTAATGGGAAATCCTGGACCTGCGGAAGGTGTTGTAAATAGTGTTGAAGATGCGAAAAAAGCAGTTAGACAACGATATAAAAATGGAGCAGATGTTATAAAGATTACTGCAACAGGAGGTGTTTTGAGTGTGGCGAAGAGTGGTCAAAATCCGCAATTTACAATTGAAGAAATTAAAGTGATTACTGAAACAGCAAGAGATTATGGAATGCATGTTGCTGCTCATGCGCATGGTGACGAAGGGATGCAAAGAGCAATTATTGGTGGCGTAAAAACTATTGAACATGGTACTTTGATGAGTGATGAAACAATGGAATTAATGAAAAAACATGATGTATATTTAGTGCCAACAATTACGGCAGGAAAAGAAGTGACAGATAAAGCAAAAATTAAAGGATTTTATCCAGAGATTATTGTGCCTAAAGCACTAAATATTGGCCCTAAAATTCAAGTAACTTTTGGAAGAGCATATAAAAAAGGAGTTGGGATTGCCTTTGGAACAGACGCTGGAGTTTTTAAACATGGTGACAATGGAAAGGAATTTGGATATATGGTTGAGGCTGGAATGCCAGCAATTAAAACAATTCAGTCAGCAACTGTTACTAATGCTAAAATACTAAATTTGAGTAATGAAATAGGAAGTATTGAAGTTGGGAAATTAGCCGATATTAAGACCGTTGCAGTATAGGTTCTTGATTAATAAACTTTAATTTTCAAATTATATTTTTGATTTTTTATTAATTTTCGAGTAGAATTTCTTCATTTTGAGTTATACAGTCCTATTTTTAGGGCTAT
>JAKITY010000082.1 GCA_021647835.1 Flavobacteriaceae bacterium
CTGTCTGCTAAAGTAGGTTGTTTGTGTATTTTCATAATCAAATATACGACTTAATTAACTTATAATCAGTAAAATAAATGATTTTTTTTGTAAAAAATTGTAACTTTTTTACCTTGCAACGGTCTTATTTTTTATAACTGGCTAAAAATCAACAATAAATTATGTCGTCTAAGTGTATAACTCAATTAGATTAAAAAGCCAGTTTACAAAGTAAAACACCAAAGATGCTATTGATAAAATTGCGAAAAATAAATTTAGTTTTCTGTCTTTTTTAGAACAATCAAAAGCAATTGCTAAACTACTTCCTAAAAAGAAGATTCCAGCAGCAATATAATGAGGCCATTTATATTCTTCATGTGGAAACAAAATCACTAAGAGTAAATAAATTCCGAAGACAATATTGTACCATTTGTTCTTTCCTTTTCCTTCTAACTTCTTATATTCTTCTGATTTAAAATACAATGCTCCATTAAAAACAAACAACATTGCAGCCATTGTTAATAGCAATCCAAACACATAATTATTGTCCATATATACATAATTGCTAATACTTGGTCGCCAACATCCATCGTCAGATAAAAAAGAATTAAAGGAATGAAAACTAAAAATATTGCTATAAATCGTTCTACAATTCCAAAAACTCTATTATCAGTCAAATCATTTTTTTGGATACTCATAATCAATATATTTAGTTAAAATAAGATTACCATCCTCCGCCTGCACCACCGCCACTGAAGCCTCCGCCTCCGAAGCCTCCACTAAATCCGCCACCGCCAAAACCACCTCCAGAACTTCCGCCGAAACCTCCTCGACCAAAACCTCCACTTCGTCCAGCGTTACTCAATATTATAGATTCTAAAATACTTCCTGCGGCAGAATTTCTTCGCCTTCCATTATGGCGATTTCCTCCTCCTTTATTTCGTTTGGAAAGAATAATCATCATTATAATAAAGATAAAAAAAAGTATCAGTCCTATGGGAATTCCAGTTTCTTTAACTTGATTTTGATTGTTGTTTTCATATTCGCCGTTCAGAACTTGAAAAATTGCATCTACACCCTTATCCAATCCTTTATAAAAATCACCTTTCTTAAATTCTGGAATAATCACATTTCTAACTATTGTACCTGTAGTTCCTGCGGTTAATTTATGCTCTACACCATAACCTGGAGAAATCCAGATTTTTCGTTCTTTATTAGCAAGTAATATCAAGACTCCATTATCTTCTTTCTCTTGACCAATTCCCCATTCATGAGCCCATCTTGGCGTTAAAATACCTATATCTTCTCCTTTGATTGTCTCAACTGTAATTATTACTATTTGAGTAGAAGTTGAATCAGAATATTTAATAAGTTTGTTTTCTAATGTAGATTTTTGATTTCCTGAAAGCAAATTAGCATAATCATAAAGGCTTGTTTCTTTTTTTGGATTTTCTGGAATAGTAAATTGCCCAAAAGCAACATGAGATAGTAGTACTACTATAAAAAATATACAATGTTTTTTTAAAATCCTCAACACTTATCCTTTAGAAATTTCATTTGATAATTCGTTTGCATCATCAGAAGTATAAGGAAATAGTTTTTTTAATTTTTCTCCTACTTTTTCAATCGCCAAAACAAGTCCTTTTACATTTTGTTTTTTAGAAAAATGATTGATTACCAATTCTTTTTCATCATTCCAAAAATCTGATGTTGTTTGATTATAAATACCTCTATCTCCATAAATTGCAAATTTTTTACTTTCTACTGCTACATAAAATAGCACACCATTTTGCAACTTTGTTTCGTTCATTTTTAAATGCCAAAACACTTCCTTTGCGCGTTCCAAAGGAAGTGTTTTAGTAAGTTTTTCAATATGTACACGTATTTCTCCAGAAGTATTTTTCTCAGCAGATTTTATGGCAGCAATTACCTGTTCTTCTTCTTGTGCTGTTAAAAAATTTTCTACTTCTGACATCTATTTATTTTTTGAAATCAAACTCTACATCTACAGGTTTTTCGGCACCATTTTCAGAAGAAAAATATTTCATATTATCAAATCCAAACCAACCTGCTAATATCTTATTTGGAAACGTTTTTATGTGTTTGTTATAGGGTTTAACAGCTTCATTAAAACGTGTCCTTGCAGTCAAAATTTGATTTTCAGTACTTGCTAATTCGTCTTGAAGTTTTAAGAAATTTTGATTCGATTTTAACTCTGGATAACGCTCTACAACTACCATTAACTTACTCAACGCTCCTGCCAATCCACTTTGAACTTTAGTAAATTGTGCCATTTGCTCTGGCGTAATATTCGTTGGATCAATATTTATTGCCGTTGCTTTTGCTCTTGCTTCAATTACATCTACCAATGTTCCTTTTTCAAAATCTGCGGCACCTTGTACGGTTTTCACTAAGTTTCCGATTAAGTCATTTCTACGTTGGTAGGAATTTTCTACATTTCCCCAAGTTTCAGTAGCGTTTTCTTTTAAATCTATTGCTGTATTATTAAATCCTACAGCCCAACTATAGAACCCAAATCCAATTACGGCAAGTACAATTAATGGTAATAATAGTTTTTTCATGATAGTTGATTTTTAATATTAATTAATTCTTGTTTTATATTTTCTAAGTTTGTAATCATTTCGTGCTTGTCCATTATTCCCTTCGGATTTTCCTTCATTTTCTTTCTCGCACCATCAAGTGTATATCCTTTTTCTTTTACAAGGGCATAAATAAGTTTTAAATTCTGTAAGTCTGTAGTAGTAAAAAGGCGATTTCCTTTTTTGTTTTTTTTAGGCTTTAAAACACTAAATTCATTTTCCCAAAATCGTATCAATGAAGTATTAACGTTAAATGCTTTCGCAACTTCGCCAATTTTATAATATCTTTTTTCAGGTAAATCTATATACATCTTATTCACATTACAAGTAAATACGAATATACAAAAAAAACTAATATATTTTAAGATGAATTTTTAATCTAAAGATTGCCCTTCAATCTGTGCTGCTTTTTGCATTGCTTCAAATTCCTTAGGGGATAAGTTTCCGTAGTAAAAATTTATAGGGTTTATGCGTTCTTTATTTTTTCTAATTTCATAGTGCAAATGTGGCGCTTGAGACCTTCCTGTACTTCCTACAAAACCAATTAAATCTCCACGTTTCACACGCTGTCCTTTCCGTACATTATATTTGCTCAAATGCGCATATAAAGAAACGTATCCAAAGCCATGATCAATTCTAATGTGTTTTCCAAAACCAGAAGAACTGGCATCTGCACGGATTATTTTTCCAGGTCCTGTGGCGTAAACTTTCGTTCCTTTAGGCGCTGTAAAGTCCATTCCATAATGTTTTTTTCGGGTTTTTAAAAATGGGTCTGTGCGCCAACCAAAACCAGAAGCCATATGCGTTAAATCTGCATTTTTTACAGGCTGAATTGCTGGTATTGCAGCCAATAACTCTTCTTTTTTCTCTGCCAATCTAACAATTTCATCTAAAGATTTTGATTGAATATATAATTGCTTAGAAAGAATATCCATATTTTTAGTAATATCAATAATCATTTCAGAATTATCAAATCCATCTAAAGGTGTATAACGATTTACACCTCCAAAACCAGCCTTCCTTTGCTCTTCAGGAATTGGATTTAATTCAAAAAAAGTTCTATAAATATTATTATCTCTTTCTTGTAAATCTCTTAATACTTTTTCAAACTGTACAATCCTTTTTTTATGAAGTCCTTCGTTAAGTTTTAAATACTCAACCTCTCTTTTAAGTGCTTTTTCATTAGGTGTTTCAAAGAAATTATACAACACAAAAAAACCAATAATCATGGCTAAAATAAATGACGAAATCCAAAACAAAAACTTCTTGAAAAACAAGCCTTTTTTAGGTTCCACCTTCTTATAAGATAAAGTTTCAGAATCGTAATAGTATTTAACTTTTGCCATTAGTTTAAATATGTTAAATTTGCATCTTAAACGGATATTTAATTACAAATATTGTAACCGTTAAAACACAAATTTACAAAATGTTTCTATACGACTTCTATTTGAGGCGTTTTTTAGAAATTAATTAACATTTTATGACATCACAAGAAATACGTCAACACTTTTTAGTTTTTTTTAAAGAGAAGCAACATAAAATTGTTCCATCTGCACCAATGGTTTTAAAAAACGACCCGACATTAATGTTTACTAATGCTGGAATGGTACCATTTAAAGAGTATTTTTTAGGGCAAAAAAAGATAACTGATACTCGTGTTTCTGACACTCAAAAATGTTTGCGTGTTTCTGGAAAACACAACGATTTAGAAGAAGTTGGTATTGACACTTATCATCATACGATGTTTGAGATGCTAGGAAACTGGAGTTTTGGTGATTATTTCAAAAAAGAAGCCATTGCTTGGGCTTGGGAATTATTGACCGAAGTTTACAAGATTGACAAAAATAGCATGTATGTGTCTGTTTTTGAAGGGGACAAAGAAGATGGTTTAAGTTTCGACCAAGAAACTTATGATTATTGGAAAAAAATTATTCCTGAAGATAGAATTTTAAACGGGAATAAAAAAGATAATTTCTGGGAAATGGGCGCTCAAGGACCTTGTGGACCTTGTTCTGAAATTCACGTAGATATACGTTCTGATGAAGATAAAGCGAAAGTTGACGGAAAAACGTTGGTAAATATGGATCATCCGCAGGTGATAGAAATATGGAACTTAGTTTTTATGGAATTCAACCGTAAAGCTGATGGAAGTTTAGAGAAGTTGCCAAATAAACATGTAGATACTGGAATGGGATTTGAGCGCCTATGTATGGTTGTTCAAGGTGTAAAATCTAATTATGATACCGATGTTTTTACGCCAATTATCCGTGAAATCGAAACGATTACAAATTCAAAATATACTGCGACTGATAAGATTGAAGATGTTGCTATCAGAGTAATTGCAGATCATATTCGCGCTGTTGCTTTTGCTATTGCTGATGGACAATTGCCAAGTAACAATGGTGCAGGATATGTGATTCGAAGAATTTTACGAAGAGCTATTCGTTATGGATTTACATTTTTAAATCAAAAAGAAGCATTTATTTATAGGTTGGTCAATGTTTTGAGTCGTCACATGAGTCAGACTTTTCCTGAGATAAAAATTCAAAAACAATTAATTGAAAACGTAATAAAAGAAGAGGAGCAGGCTTTTTTACGCACTTTAGAGCAAGGTCTAAACTTGTTAGATGCAATTATTGCGAACAATACGGGCGCAAAAATATCAGGAAAAAAAGTATTTCAATTAAAAGATACTTTTGGTTTTCCTGAAGATTTAACAGACTTGATTTTACGTGAAAACGACTTAACGTATGATGTAGATGAATTCAAATCAGAATTAGAAAAACAGAAAGAACGAGGTCGTCAAGCAACTGCTGTAGCAACAGATGATTGGCAAGTTTTATTTGAAGACGATGAAGAAGAGTTTATTGGATACGATACTTTAGAAGCAACTGTTAAAATAACACGTTATCGTAAAGTTACATCCAAAAAAGATGGAGAAATGTATCAATTGGTTTTTAATGTTACTCCTTTTTATCCTGAAGGCGGAGGACAAGTTGGCGATAAAGGTTATCTCGAAATGCCAAATGGAGACGCTATTTATATTATTGATACCAAAAAAGAGAATAATTTAATCATTCATTTTGCCAAAAATATACCGAAAAATCCTAAAGATACTTTCAAAATAAAAGTAGATGAGAAGCAACGTTTTAGAACAGGATGTAACCATACTGCAACGCATTTATTACATCAAGCATTGCGAACAATTTTAGGAAGTCATGTAGAACAAAAAGGATCTGCGGTTCATTCAAAATATTTGCGTTTTGACTTCTCGCACTTTTCTAAAGTTACAGCAGAACAACTACAGGAAGTTGAAGACTTTGTAAATGCACGAATTCGAGGTAAATTGAATTTTAAAGAGCATAGAAACATCACTATGAAAAAAGCGTTAGAACAAGGCGCAATGGCATTGTTTGGCGAAAAATATGGAGATACTGTGCGTATGGTTGAATTTGGGAAGTCTAAAGAATTATGTGGCGGAACTCATGTAAAAAATACTGGAGATATCTGGCATTTTAAAATCACTTCTGAAAGTGCTATTGCTTCAGGAATTAGACGTGTTGAAGCCATTACTTCTGACGCAACAAAACATTATTACTCTGAGCAAAATAAGGAACTTAATTTAGTTAAATCAACTTTAAAAAACCCTCAAAATCCTGTAAAAGCGATTGAGCAAATTCAAATAGAAAATAGTGCTTTGAAAAAGCAAATTGAAGAATTACTTAGAAATAAAGCAAAGAATTTAAAAGCAACATTAAAAGCAGAAATTGAAGAAATTAATGGTATTAATTTTATTGCAAAAAAAATAGACTTAGAGCAAAATAATATTAAAGATTTAGCCTTTGAATTAGGTAACGAAGTAGAAAATTTATTCTTTTTCGTTGCTACCTCAAAAGCAAAAGACAAAGCGATGTTAACGTGTTATATTGCTAAAAATTTAGTAGAAGAAAAAGGCTTAGACGCAGGAAAAGTAGTGCGAGAATTAGGAAAATTAATTCACGGAGGCGGAGGCGGACAACCTTTTTTTGCAACTGCTGGAGGAAAAAATCCTGGAGGAATTCCAAAAATTTTAGAAAGAGTGAAGGAGTATTTAAAATAAATATTTAATTAACTTTAGAGCACAAATATCCATGAATCTGAAAAATATTATATTTTTTATTTTAATAGTACTTGCTGGATGCAATCAGCAAGAAAAAGAAATTCCTCTAGATAATAATTCAAGATTATCTATTCAAGATTCTATCAAATTAAAAAAAAAATTATCTAAAGCTTTTAGACAAAATCTTTTTTCACAAGAAAGACAATATTATCTTGATTCTGTAATACAGATTTCTCCAAATTATGCTTATTTCTGGCAGCAAAAAGCAATGCCATTATTTAAAAGCAAAAAATACGAACTTGGAATGAAATATATTGACAAAGCAGTCTCTTTAAATCCTGAAAAGTATTTAGACTATAGAGCATTTATTAAATGTATTTTTTCTAAAAATTATTCTGATGCAATTATCGATTTTGAAGAAGCAAAAAAAACAAATGGAGACAATGGTTATGTGATGGATCATTCTTATGACTTTTATATTGGAATTAGTTATTTACAATTAAATGAATTTAAAAAAGCACATGAATACTTAAATTTAAGTATCACAAATGAATTAAAAAAATTTAGTGAAGATTGGATTCCAACTTTAGATTGGTTTTATTTAGGAATTTCTGAATTTGAATTACATAACTATAGAAAAGCAATCATCAATTTAGACAAAGCATTAAAACAGTATCCGACTTTTGCTGATGCACAATATTATAAGGTTAAATGTTTGGCTAGATTAGGCGAAATAAAGCAAGCAAAAGATTTATTAGAAATTGCTCGTAAAAACATTAATAATAACGATACGTTTAACGAAGCAAATTCTGTATACGAAAGATACCCTTATCAAGTTTATAAGCAAGCCTTTGAATACTTTAGAGATTAATTATGAATTTCAGAACTCAAATACCAATTACTTCGACTACGCTCAGTAACCGAAGTCAAATAAACCACAAATCAAAAATACTATTATTTGGTTCTTGTTTTACAAAAAATATTGGAGAAAAACTCAACTACTTTAAGTTTCAAAACATTATCAATCCGTTTGGAATATTGTTTCATCCGAAGGCAATAGAAAATAGCATCACAAATGCTATCAACGAAAAAGAATACACTAAAAATGATGTTTTCTTACACAATGAGCGTTGGCATTGTTTTGATGCACATTCTGAATTGAGTAACTCTTCAAAAGAGGAATTGTTATTGAATTTAAATTCAGCCGTAAAATTAACAAATCAACAAATATTCAAATCAACTCATATTATTATTACGCTTGGAACTGCATGGATATATCGTTTTATAAATAATGATAAAATTGTAGCGAATTGTCATAAAATTCCGCAGAAAAAAATTTTAAAAGAAATCCTTTCAGTTGATGAAATTATTACAAGTTTAGAGTCTATTATTAGTTTGGTGAAAAGCATCAATCCGAAGGTTAAAATTATTTTTACTGTTTCTCCTGTACGTCATTTAAAAGATGGTTTTATTGAGAACACACAAAGTAAAGCACATTTATTGACCGCCATTCATCAAGTTGTAGAACCAAGAAATCATACACACTATTTCCCTTCTTATGAAATCATGCTGGATGATTTACGTGACTATCGTTTTTATAAAAGAGATATGATTCATCCGAATGAAACTGCTATTGAATATATATGGCAGCAGTTTCAAAACACTTGGATTGATACCAATTCTTATAATTTGATGAATGAAATCGACACAATTCAAAAAGGATTATCTCACAGACCTTTTAATGAAAACTCTACGCAACATCAAGAATTCCTTGAAAATTTGCAATTAAAAATCAATAAAATACAAGAACAATACCAAATCACTTTTTAAAAAAATACGCAATTCTGCGTATTGACTGACATAAGTATTATTGAGATTTTTGTCACATATAAATCTTTAAAAAAATACTTATGAAAATTTTAAATTATTAGCCATTACTTTATTAATAGCATTCTCATTATCAAGTTGTAGCAGTGATGACAACGATGCAACTGGAAGCGTTGGTGAAGACACAATGACCGCAAAAATTGACGGCGCAAGTTATTCAAACTCCAATAATTCAGGACAAGTAACTATTGCAAGTCTTCCAACAGGAGATAATCTTGTAATTTGGAACTATACAGGAACTTACAACTATTCCAATGGCACTAAATATGTTGGTAAATTTGTTGACGGAAACTTTAATGGCTGCGGAATATATTACTTAGAATATGGCGATATTTTTCATGAAGGAAAATTCAAAAATGGAGAGTCTATCTATAGTTTTTCAAATAATAAATAACTATTGATAAACACCTCAAAATTAACTATCTTTAAGAAAAATTAAACTTCGTTATTTTTGAATTTTTTTAGAAAACTTATAAACTTCATTTTAAAATTTAGACTTGTCATAGGCATCGCATTTTTCTCTTTGTGTGCTTACTCGATTTTTTTAATTTTCAGTCAATTAAAAGTAGATAACTCTCTCTCTATTTGGTTTCTAGAAGATGATAAAGAATATTTAGAATACCTCGAATTTCAAAAAGAACAAGGCTCAGACGAAATCATTGTTGTGATGATTTCAACTGAAAATGCGTTTTCTAAAAAACATATAAAAACCCTTAACAATCTTCACCAAAAAATTGATAGTATTGAAAATATAAACGCAACATTTAGTTTGGCAAAGGCGAAATATCCAATTTTTGCCAATAACAAAATGTATTTAAAAAATGTTATTACTGATAAGCGTAGCGAACGTGCAATTACCAATTTACTTAAAAAATTACCTGCAATTCGTGATAATTTATTGGCAGATAATAACACCAAAAGTTTCTTCTTTATTCAATTAAAATCGTTTTCAGAAATTGAAGAAAATAGAGACGAACTTCTCCTCAAAATTAAAACTGTCATTAATAGTGAGTTAAATGATTATAAAATTACTGGAAGCCCAATTTTAGTAGAAGAGATAAATAAGTCCGTAGCTAAAGAAACTTTGATATTTGCCATCGTAACAGGATTAATTATCATCTTATTGTTACTAATTGTCTTGCCAAAAATTAGCTATTTACCAATTGCACTCGCAGTTGTTGTTGTTCCTATAACTTTACTTTTCGGGCTTTATGTTGCCTTAGGATACAAACTCAATATGATATCAATGCTAATTCCGACAATCTTGATGGTTTATTCGGTCAGTGACATTATACATATTATAAACATCCATTATTTACACGTTCAAAAACACCCAAATCAAACTATAAATGAGCAAATAATCGAGGCACTTTACAAAAGTTTGAAACCTTGTTTTTACACAACAATCACAACCATTATTGGCTATTTAGCATTGTATATATCGCCATTACCAGTTTTTAAAACTACAGGAATCTTCTCGTTTATTGGTTTACTAATTGCTTTTATTTCGGCTTATATTATTGCTGCAATAGGTTTTCGATTTTTGATATTCAATCATATAAAAAAAACAAAACCATTTTCTTTTAATTGGATTGATGTTGATGCAATCATCCATAGAATAAATCACACAACAACACATTACAAAAAGACGATTCTAATCACTGCAAGCCTTTTATTTTTTATTGGTGTTTCTTCTATATTCTTTATTGATGTGAATTCTTACTCACTTAATTTACTACACAATGGCAAAGCGAAAGAAGATTTAAAAGAGATTGAAAAAACTTTATTGAGGTAAGCATTTAATTTCATATCTTTAACGTCAATAAAATATACAAAAAATGGGAATTTTTAAAGGTCAAAACCTCATAGAGTTTACTGAACGTTTCAAAACCGATCAAGATTGCAGAGAA
>JAKITY010000083.1 GCA_021647835.1 Flavobacteriaceae bacterium
AGTGAGGATAATATAAATCGATATTTTGAAGAGTTTTTCTATCGAATTAACCGCTCTCAAAACAAAGACACAATATTCAATAACTTAATCAAGAGAATGGTAAAAACAGACAATATTTATCACAAAGAAATAATATGCGTCTAAATGCTTACCTCAAAACATTTATTTAAGCGTATATGTTCTTGAAATTTTATAAACAGAGGTTTTTGCTTCGCTATATTTCCGCAATAACCTAACTCTTTTCAATCTGTTTTTATTGTATTTAGCAATTATTGAGTAGCACTTTTTTCAAATATACAAATAATATTTTAAACAGTACATAAATGTACTTCTTTTCTCTAAAGCATAATGATAATTTTATTCTTTAAAATTAGTCAGTTCATGCCATTAACTAGTGAAGAGAAGGAATTTGTCATAGCACTCGGAAAGCATATTGTTTCTATCCGTAAAAAGAAAGGGTTTAAACAAAAAGAAATTGCTGATTTGCTTGATATTGCTGATAGTTCATTAAGGAGAATTGAATATGGAAAAACCAATCCTACAACCTCAACTTTATTTGGTTTAGTAAAAGCACTTGATATAGATTTCTCTGAATTATTTGAATTTACCAGTACAAAAAAATTAGAAAAATAAGAATTAAGCTCTATCAGTAAAAACTACGGTTTAAAATCTTCAACATCAATCCAATTCCATTTTCCTGTAACAGTTCCTTTGTTTAGAGTTATAACTCCAGGATTAGCTCTAATGATAGTTTTTAATACGGTACCATCAACAAAAAGCCAATCAAAATTTAAATTTTTATCTTTATTTACAACAATTAAATCATCAATATAAGAAGAAGACAAGCCGTAAACGGAATAACCGTTTTTTAATGCTAAATCTGTTGCTTTTTTCACATTATCAAAACCTTCTATTTCCGATGTATCTATATCATAAGCAACCACAAACATAACTTTTTCTTTGTTTAATATTTCATCAGTCAAATCTTCACCATCATTGGTTTCTAAATAAAAATCATGCACTTTTGGCAAACCATCAATGGCGATTTCTTTCATTCCTTGTTGAATGTTTTTATCGATAGCATAAGGTCTAAAATCAATAATCGGCAAATGAACCAGTACGTGATATGTGATATATAAAAACAGCATTAGTGACCCTAAAGAAATCCATTTTAAAAGGTTTTTACTAAATAATGGTTTAATATGTTTCACTGCAAATATTAAAAATGCAATCAAAATAATTAAAACTATATTCTTATTAAATGTTTGCCAAGGAGTTAATTTAACAGCGTCCCCAAAACATCCACAGTCAGTCACTTTATCATAATATGCTGAATACCAAGTTAAAAACAAAAATAACAGTGTCATTAAAAACAAACTCCAAGTAGTGAATTTTGGTTTAAAACCGATGAGTAACATTACTCCAAGCATTATTTCTGCAATAATCAATAAAATAGAGAATGGCAATGCATACGGAATTAAAAATTCCATATTCAAAACATCGGCGCTGAAATATTCTTGAAATTTATAAGCAGAACCTAAAGGATCTACCAATTTTACAAATCCAGAAAAAATAAATGTTGCTGCGACTAAAAGACGTGCTATTAATGTTACTATTTTCATTTGTTTTATTTTTATAATTTTGTCATTAACTTCATTGAATCTTTGATTTCCTGCAAAGGCAGGAATGGCATACTTTATTGTATTTATTCACTCATATGAATCAATGCAAAAACCGCATAATTAATCATATCGTGATAGTTTGCATCCAATCCTTCAGATACAATTGTTTTTCCTTTATTATCTTCTATTTGCTTAACTCTCAATAGTTTTTGCAAAATCAAATCAGTCAACGAACTGATACGCATATCTCGCCAAGCCTCACCATAATCATGGTTTTTATTTTCCATCAACGACTTTGTAATCTGTATATGTTTATCATATAATTCAGTCGCTTTTCCGGTATTCAAATCAGGAGTTTCAGCGGCTCCTTTTTCTAACTGAATCAACGCCATTATCGAATAATTGATAATTCCAATAAATTCAGATTGCTCTCCTTCATCAACTTTTCGAGTTGTGTTTTGCTGCAATTGTCTAATACGCTGTGCTTTAATAAATATTTGATCTGTTAAAGATGGCAATCTCAAAATTCTCCAAGCACTTCCGTAATCAGTCATTTTATTGATAAACAGCGAACGGCAATTCTCTATTATTGTATCATACTGTTTTGAAGTTTTACTCATATGAATTAAAAAATTTGTGTAAATTTCGGATAAATTTAACGAATTAAAAAATTTCTTTTAACGAATGAAGAAAATTGCTGTTTTTTGTGGTGCAAGTATTGGTTTTAATTCGATTTATAAAGCAGAAGCCGAAAAAGTTGGCGCTTATTTTGGCAAGCATAAAATTGGTTTGGTTTATGGCGGAGGAAAAATTGGAATGATGGGCGCACTTGCCGATGAATTACTAAAACACAAAGGTGATGTTATTGGGATTATTCCACATCTTTTAAAACACGAAGAAGTTGTACATTCTGATATTACTGAAGTAATTGTGACCAAAAAAATGAGCACACGTAAAGTCAAAATGAGTAAACTCGTTGATGGATATATTGCATTGGCTGGAGGTTTTGGAACACTCGATGAAATTTTTGAAGTATTGACTTTAGGTCAACTTGGTATTGAATCAAAGCCTATAGGTTTTTTAAATACAAATGGTTTTTTCAGTCCGATGTTGGCACAATTAGATTTAATGGTTCGTGAAGGTTTTTTAAAGCAGGAAAACAGAAACATGGTTTTGGTGAGTAATTCTATTGAAAATTTGATGGAGCAAATGAAGAATTATACAGCACCTAAAATGACTAAAATTGTGAATACTACTGTGAAATAAGTTGTTACACAGAGTTTCACAAAGAAACACGAAGATACACAGAGAAATTCGTATAAACTTATAAACAATAAAAATGACCATAAACTGCAACGGAAAACTTATAGATTTATCAACTCCCAAAGTGATGGGAATTCTCAATATTACTCCAGATTCTTTCTTTGATGGAGGTAAATATACTTCAGATAAAGATGTTTTGATTCAAACAGAAAAAATGTTGAATGAAGGAGCAACTTTTATAGATATTGGCGCCTACTCTTCTCGACCAAATGCTGAGCATATTTCTCAAAGCGAAGAGTTAAAGCGCTTACTACCAACAATAGAATTGTTGATTAAAAATTTCTCTCAAATATTAATTTCTGTTGATACTTTTAGAAGTAATGTTGCTGAAAAAAGTATTGAAATTGGAGCATGTATGGTCAATGATATCTCTGGTGGAACGATGGACAAAAATATGTTTAAAACTATTGGTAGACTACAAGTTCCTTATATTTTGATGCACATCAAAGGAACTCCTCAAAATATGCAAAACCGACCAACTTATGAGAGTGTTGTACAAGATATAATGAGTTATTTTGCTGAAAAAATAATGGAATTAAGACAAGAAAAAGTGAATGATATTATATTAGATGTTGGTTTTGGTTTTGGAAAAACATTGGAGCACAATTATGAATTACTCAAAAAACTATCGCATTTTAAAACCTTTGAATTTCCTATTTTAACAGGAGTTTCAAGAAAATCGATGTTGTATAATTTGCTAAACACATCTGCAAAAGAAACTTTGAATGCCACAAGTATTGCCAATACTATCGCTTTGCAAAACGGAACAAATATTTTGCGTGTACATGACGTAAAAGAAGCAATGGAAACAATTAAAATTGTTGAACAAGTTTCTTCTTTATAATTTTATTACATTTACAAAAAACAATTTATGCTCGATTTTTTAGACATTTCTTTTACAGATATTCTTGATGTTGTGCTTGTTGCTGTGCTACTCTACTATGTTTACAAATTACTTCGAGGCACTGTTGCTATTAATATTTTTATAGGAATTGCCATTATTTTCTTGATGTGGAAAGTAACTCAAGCACTTGAAATGGAAATGCTTAGTGGAATTTTAGGCGCATTAATTGGCGGTGGAGTTGTGGCTTTGATTATTGTTTTTCAGCAAGAAATAAGACGATTTTTATTGATGTTAGGTTCAACGAAATTTACTTCAAAACGAAATTTTTTGAAACAACTTAGTTTTTTAAAATCCGAAGTGCAAATTGAAACAGATATTGACACGCTTGTCAATGCTTGTGAAGCAATGGGGAAAACAAAAACTGGTGCGCTAATCGTTTTAGAACGTGCTCAAAATTTAGATTTTGTAAAAGCATCTGGAGACACTATGAATACTGAGATAAACCAACCAATTTTAGAAAGCATTTTCTTTAAAAATAGTCCATTGCACGATGGTGCAATAATAATTAATGGTAACACAATTGTTTCTACTCGTGTAGTATTGCCGCTATCAGACAAAGAAATACCAACACGTTTTGGTTTACGTCATCGTGCTGCTATTGGAATCACCGAAAAAACAGATGCGTTATGTTTAGTGGTTTCTGAAGAGACAGGAAAAATCTCATATATTAAAGATGGTGGGTTTGTACTGTTTGAAAATTCTTTTGAACTTGTAGAAATTTTAAAAAGCGATTTGATTTGATAGAGTGTAAAAATTGCCATACTCCTTTTTCTGATGAAACAGATTTCTGCCCAAGTTGCGGTGGAAAAGTAATTAGAAATAGGTTAACACTCAAAGCGCTTTTTGCGCATTTTAGTGAGCAATTTCTTAACTACGACAACAAATTTTTAAAGACATTTCTACACCTTTTTACCAAACCAGAAGAAGTAATTGATAGTTATATTAATGGTACACGAAAAAAGTATGTAAATGTGATTAGTTATTTTGCTATTGCGATAACAGTGAGTGGATTGCAGATGTTTATCTTGAATAAGTTTTTCCCAGAATTAATAGACTTTTCATCAATAGACGACATAAGAATGAGAAATATGCAACAAAAAAACATGCGTTTTGTATCTGAATACCAAGGACTTATAATGATGTTATCTGTTCCTTTCTATGCTCTAATGTCTAAAATAACTTTTTTTAATATTAAAAAATACAATTACACAGAACATTTGGTGATTTTTATGTTCATTTCTGCACAAATAACTATTATTGGTGTAATAATAATGTTATCTTTTACAATCATTGGAGTCTCTTTAATGACTGTAACTGTAATCATTTCACCTTTATATATTATATATAGTACCTATGCTTTAAAAAGGCTATACAAATTTGATTTTGGAGAAATTATTTTAAGAACGTTTTTGTTTATTTTTGTCGCTTCTATTATTTTTATTGCCCTTACGATTATATTTTATGCAGGTTTTTATTTTATCGATCCTGAAGGGTTTATAGAATTTATGGATGCACAAACACAGAAAGGGTTACAAAAAAACTAACTCGCCTGCTTTTTAAACTGCATTTCATACAAATTACTATAATAACCTTTCTGCTCTAGTAATTCTTGATGTGTTCCTTGCTCAACGATTAAGCCTTTATCCATTACAATAATTTTATCAGCTTTTTTAATGGTTGTTAAACGATGTGCAATAATAATTGAAGTTTGGTTTTGCGTAATTTTATCGGTTGCATCTTGTATCAATTGCTCAGAATAAGAATCGATTGAAGATGTTGCTTCATCTAAAATTAAAATGCTTGGTTTACTTATATATGCTCTTAAAAATGCAATCAATTGTCGTTGGCCTGAAGATAGCATAACACCTCTTTCTTTAACATTGTAATTGTAACCGTTTGGTAAGGTCATAATAAAATCGTGTATTCCGATTTGTTTTGCTGCGGTTTCTACTTCTGATAAAGAAACATTTTTATCGAGAATTATATTCTTTAAAATAGTGTCAGAAAATAAGAAAACGTCTTGTAGAACTACTGCAACATTCTTACGCAAGGTTGGTAAAATATAGGTTTTTATATTCTGATTGTCAATCGTTATTTCGCCTGAATTAATTTCATAAAAACGATTTATCAAATTGATAATTGTAGATTTTCCTGCTCCTGTTGCTCCAACAATTGCAACAGTTTCTCCAGATTTTACATCAAATGAAATTCCTTTTAAAACTTCTTCGTCTTTTATATAACTAAAATGAACATCGCTAAAAGAAATATTACCTTTAAAGCTTTCCATTTCCACAGAGCCCTTCGCATCAATATAATCTTCTGTGTCCATTATTTCAAATACACGTTCACCTGCAACAATTCCCATTTGAAGTGTGTTGAATTTATCAGCAATCTGACGTAAAGGTCTAAACAGCATTTCTGACATCATGATAAAAGCAATTATATCTCCGACTTCAGTTGATGAACCTTCTGCTATAATCTGTAATCCGCCATACCAAACCAATAAACCGATAGCAATCGAAGTTAAAATCTCTGCAACAGGAAAAAAGATAGAATAATACAACACTGTATTTACCCAAGCCTTTTTATGCTTTTCATTTATTTTTTCAAAATTATTATACTCTATTTTTTCTCGATTAAATAGTTGAACGATTTTCATTCCTGTAACACGTTCTTGTACAAATCCGTTAAGATTTGCCGCTTGTAATCGTATTTCTTTGAATGACTTTTTCATTGCCAATTGAAATAACTTTGTAGCATATATAATAATTGGTAAAACTGACAACGTAATTAATGCTAAACTCCAATTCATCCAAAACATAAGAATAATTATTGCAATCATCGTCAATAAATCACTAATAATCATAAACAGTCCTTGTCCGAAAAAACTTGCAATTCGCTCAATATCAGTTACTGCACGTGTTACTAGTTGACCTACAGAAGAAGTGTCAAAATAGGACATTTTGAAATTCAGCATGTGCTTATACAACTGCATTCGCATATTCTTTATAATGCTAAAACCTAAGGTGTTTGCCGTATAAATAAATATAAAACGAGTAAAAACTCCTGCTATCAAAAAACCAAACATCAACAAAACATAGTTTAGCAATCCTACTTTGTCTTTGTCTGCCAAATAATGATCTATAATTTCTTTTAGAAGAATAGGTCTAACTACTGCAAACAAGGTCAAGAATATTGCTGAAATTGACGCTACAAAAAAGTATGAACGATACTGTTTTGCATACTGCATCAGTCGTTTAAATATTTTTGCGTCAAATGCTTTTCCCGTGTTACTCATTCTTTAGTATCGATTCTGGATATTCAATATGCGTTAAAAAAAGTCCTCTTGCTGGAACTGAAAATCCTGCTTCACTCCTACTTCTACTATCCATTATTTTCTTAAAATCTTCTATTGAAACTTTACTCATTCCAACATCTATAAGTGTTCCAACAATAGCACGAATCATATTTCGTAAAAATCTATTGGCTGAAATATGAAAAGTTAGCAAATTGTCGGTTCTTTTCCATTCCGCAAAAGTGACATCACAAATATAAGTATTCACATCAGTAGATTTTGAAAAACATTTGAAATCGTCATGATTTAACAACAATTTAGCTGCTTCATTCATCTTATCAACGTCTAATTTATTTCTGTATAATTGCCAAGTTGTATCTAATAAAAAAGGATTTCGTCCTAAGTAAATTCGATACTCATAACTTCTACTTATTGCATGAAAACGTGTGTGTGATTTTCCATCGACTTTAAAAATGTTATAAATAACAATGTCTTCTAGTAAAAAAGAATTTAATCTATCCAAAATAAGATTCGTATCAATATCATTATCAACATCAAAATGAGCATACATTTGCAAAGCATGAACTCCTGCATCAGTTCTTCCTGCTCCCATAATATTAATTGGAACTCTCAATAATTTTGATAAGCCTTCATTTATTTTTTCTTGAACCGAAATAACATTTGGCTGTACTTGCCAACCATGATAATTCTTACCGTTATATGAAAGTTCTAAAAAATACCTCAACTTAAAATCTTATTTTTGTGAAGTACAAATATACATCAGTATTTTAAACTGATTTTTTATTAAATGAAGAAAATTTTACTCCTTTCTGACACACATAGTTATATAGATAATCAAATTTTAAAGTTTGTAAAACAGGCTGATGAAGTATGGCATGTTGGAGATATTGGAGATTTAAAAGTTACTGATACTATTAAAAAACTAAAGCCTCTACGTGCTGTTTATGGTAATATTGATAATGCTGATGCACGACTAGAATTTCCTCTTGATAATAGATTTACTATTGAAAATGTTACTGTGTGGATGACTCATATTGGCGGTTACCCAAACAGATACAATCCAAGAGTGCGTGAAGAAATTACGAAAAATCCTCCGAAAATATTTATCAGTGGCCATTCTCATATTTTAAAAGTGCAGTTTGATAAAAAGTTAGATTTATTACATCTTAACCCTGGAGCAGCTGGTAAACATGGGTTTCATAAAGTCAGAACAATGCTTCGATTTGTTATTGACAATGATAATATTAAAGGTTTGGAAATTATAGAATTGGAAGAAAGAAATTAATCTTTATCTGAAGTTGGAATACTTATAAAAATATGCGTTCCTTTTTCTTTTGATGATTCTATATCAAATTTCCCTTTCATTATTTTAATTCGAGCAATTATTTGACTTAATCCTAAACCGTCTTTTTGATTAATCGTAGTTATATCAAAACCAATACCATTATCTATAATTTTAATTATCAATTCCTTTTCTATATGCTTTATTTCAATAGAAGCAAAGTTAGCATTACTATGCTTTAATATATTATTAGTTAACTCTTCAATAATGTTATGAATTTTAATTTCAAAAATTTCTTCATAACGAGAGATGTTCTTAAAGCTACAATTAAAAGTAAGTTGAGAGTTTGAATACTTATCACACAAATCTTCAATAGCTGATTTTAAACCAAATTTTAATAAAACTGGTGAAATTAATTTGTGAGACAGGTTTCTTATTTTATCTGCAGCTTCACTTATTATATTTTCTGTCTTATTTATTTCTACTGGAACATTATTTTTTAATTTTATTTTTACAGCATATAAATGCAAATTAGCAGATGATAAAAGGGTACTAACACTATCATGTAATATTTCTGCAATATATTTACGTTCAGCCTCTTTGGCGTCTATAGTTGCATTTAGCACTCTAATTTGCACCTCATTTTGAATTCGTTCAATCTTTCGCTCATCTATTAACTTTTCTTGTTCGTGTTGTAATCTCAGATGCTTTCTTTTTAATCTTCCATCTCTATAGTTAAACCACATAAAACCTGAAAGCATAATAGATGCAAAGCCTGAAACATAAAGCCAAAACTCAACACGTTGACGCTTGTTTTCTTCTATTTTAGTTTGCTCTCCTTCTTTTGCAATGTTGTATTTTGCTTCGATTTCTGTAACTCTACTTTCAAGGTTCTCAGCAACTATATTATACCTTATTTCTGTACTCTCAAATAAAAAATCATACGCTTCTTTATAATTTTCCTGTAAATAAGAAACTTGAGATATATTATCCAATGCTATTGCTTTTATATCTCTTGCTTTTATATTTTTCCTTTTTTCAAGAAGTTTTATTGCTTCAAAACTATATTTATTAGATTTTTTTAAATCTTTTTTATACATACTTATACCTCCAAGATTGTTTAAAACACCTGCCATTTTTAATGTATCATTTCCTAAAGCGTGTATTTTTAAAGACTCTTTTCCATATTTTTCTGCTAAATCAAAATCAAAATCTCTAATAGCCAAAGACATTAAATTATTATATGTTGTTGCTAAAGTATTTTTATTTTTTAAATGTTTTGGCTGAAGTCTAATTACATTGTCATAAAAATAAGATGCAGAATCCAAATTATTTTTCATTTGAAAGGTACTTCCAAGGTTAAAATATACAGTACTTAATTCTAATGAATCGTTCCTAATGATTGCACTCTGCAATGCTAAATTAAAATATTCTAGTGCTCTGTGGTAATTCTTAGACCTTCCGAAGATTTGTCCTATTTCTCTAGCATACTTAGTATATAAAGGAATATCTTTATGCTTTTTAAGTTCCGTAAAACCTTGTAATAAAATTTCTAAAGATTTTTCATCACTACTATTTTCGATAAAAATTTTAGACTGTAAAAAATCAATCTTCAATCTACTTATTTCAGAAGAAGAAATAACACGAACGCTGTCAATTAAAATTTGAGCGTCTTCAAATTCTCTATTTTTAATTTTATATTCAATTGTAATAAATAAAGAATCTAAATCATTAAAATTTTGTGAATTTACTTGAACTGTAAATAGTAAAACAACAATAATTTTAATTAAATTTTTCATAAAATAAAATTACAATAAATTGTTTTTCTGTGCATAAAGAGCCAAACCTACAACATTTTTAACGTGTAGTTTCTTTATTAAGTTGTTCCGATGAGTTTCTACCGTATTTATGCTGATAAAAAGAGACTCAGCAATTTCTCTTGTGGTTAGTTCTTTAGAAATTAAGATTAAAACCTCCTCTTCTCTTTCTGTCAAAGGCTTTGGAA
>JAKITY010000084.1 GCA_021647835.1 Flavobacteriaceae bacterium
TTTAGTATGCTTACATTTTCTACAAACATATTGCTCTGACCATTTAACTTTTGAGAGATATTCTCTGCAATCTTGATCGGTTTTGAAACGTTCAGTAAACTCTATGAGGTTTTGACCTTTAAAAATTTCCATTTTTTGTATATTTTATTGACGTTAAAGATATGAAATTAAATGCTTACCTCAATTCTTTTAAATTGATTCCATCAATCAAAATACTACCTTCATCACTTTGAAGAATGGTACTCATCATATTAATAGTCGTAGATTTTCCTGCGCCATTTGGTCCTAAAAAGCCAAAAACTTCACCTTTATTTATGTTAAAACTGATGTTTTTAACGGCGTGTAATTCGTTAAAAGATTTTGATAAATTGTTTACTTGTATCATGTTTGGTTTGTTTTGATAGTTCAAATATCTAATAAAACTTGAATATAATAAATAATAGAGTACTGAACTGTTATTTTTTTAGGATGAACTGTTTTTTTTGGGGATTATTGGATGGTAAGACTATTAGATTTGTTAGATTCCTATTATTACAATAGTGTCATTTCGAACGAGGAACGAGGAGAAATCGCATACTGAGAATCATATAGGCAATATGATGCGATTTAACTCCCTTTTTTATTTTTATTAAGTCGTTAAACTCACGTTTCTCCTAAAGTCGAAATTGTACAAGTTAACTAATTCGAGGACAGTTTTGATTAAATAGTTCGGGTTCATTATCCATAAACACTAACAATCCAAAAATCTAATAGTCCAATCTGTAACAAAAACTATATTTGTACTACTTATAAGGAAATCAACTAAAACTAAAGTGACCAAAAACTTAGAGCAACAATTTGTAACTCAACTCGACCAAAACCAAAACATCATTCATAAGGTGTGTCGTGTATATACCAATAATACTGATGCTCACAAGGATTTGTTTCAAGAAGTAACCATTCAATTATGGAAAGCATATCCTAAGTTTAGAGGTGACTCAAAGTTTAGCACTTGGATGTATCGTGTAGCGCTGAACACTGCAATCACAATATATAGAAAATCAAAAAGGCAAATACAAACAAGTGATATTTCTGATTTTCATTATAGACTTGAAAGTAGTGAATATGACGCTACAATGGATGAGCAAATGAAACTCTTATACAAGGCAATTCATCAATTAAATGATATCGAAAAAGCATTGATTTTGCTATATCTCGAAGACAAACCATATAAAGAAATTTCAGAAATGATGGGTATTACAGAAGTAAATGCTCGTGTAAAAGTGAATAGAATAAAAACGAAATTGAAAACAATATTAAATCCGTAAGTATGGATGAATTAGATAAATTAAAAAACGTTTGGAAATCGCAAGATTATTCAAAACACAAAGTATCAACTACAGATATTTATAAGATGTTGCACGCAAAATCATCCTCTTATGTAAAGTGGATTTTTTATATCAGTATTGCTGAATTTTTAATCGTTTTACTATTGACCATATTTGTGGATAAAAGAAAGTATATCGCTGTGTATGAGAAAATGGTAATGACAACAATAATCCAAATAATAACTATCATTTCTTATACAATAATAATAGTATTCATCATCTTATTTTATCAGAACTTTAAAAAAATACATGTTGACTGTAATGCTAAAACGCTGATGAACAGAATACTTAAAACCCGTAAAACTGTAAAACTGTATATCTATTACAACATTGGTTTTATGTTGATTAGTATGTTTATATTGTTTTATAGTATTTTTTCAAGTCAAAAAAATAATTCTATTTATAGAGAAATGAGTAATATTCCAGATAACCTTTCCAATAAAATTCTAATTATTAGTATAATCATATTCACAATTGTGCTTGTTGTTGTAATCTTACTTTTTTATAGATTGATTTACGGAATCCTCCTAAAACGTCTAAAGAAAAATTATAAAGAATTAGAACAATTAGACAAGTAGCCTTACCTTTGCATTCTCAATAAAAAAAACAGAAAATGGATAACGGAATATACGCAAAATTTAACACCTCAAAAGGTGAAATATTAGTAAATCTTGAGTTTGAAAAAACTCCTGGAACAGTTGGTAACTTTGTTGCACTGGCAGAAGGAAACCTCGAAAACGAAGTAAAACCACAAGGAACACCTTACTATGATGGATTAAAATTCCATAGAGTTATTCCAGATTTTATGATTCAAGGTGGTTGTCCTCAAGGAACAGGAACAGGAAATCCTGGATATAAATTTGAAGACGAATTTCATCCAGAATTAAAACACGACAAACCTGGAGTTTTGGCAATGGCAAACTCAGGTCTAGCAACAAACGGAAGTCAATTTTATATTACTCATATCGAAACTTCTTGGTTAGACAACAAACATACCGTTTTTGGAAATGTTGTAGAAGGACAAGACATTGTAGATACTATTTCGCAAGACGATGTGTTAGAATCCATAGAAATTATTAAAATTGGAGATGACGCAGAAAAATTCAATGCAATTGAGGCATTTAGAACTTTTGAAGGTTCTCGTGAAAAACGTATTGCCGAAGGTTTAAAAGAGCAAGAAGCAATTTTGGAAGATGCCGCCGCAGGATTTGAGAAAACAAAGAGCGGATTGCGTTACAAAGTTCTTCAAAATGGAAATGGAAAACAAGCAACAAAAGGCGCATTGGTTTCAGTGCATTATAAAGGACAATTGCTAGACGGAACTGTATTTGATAGTTCATATAAAAGAAAACAACCCATCGATTTTAATATTGGTTTGGGACAAGTAATTGCTGGCTGGGATGAAGGAATACAACTCTTAAAAGTTGGCGATAAAGCACGTTTTGTAATTCCATCGCATTTAGCCTATGGAAGTCAAGGCGCTGGAGGCGTTATTCCACCCGATGCTCCTTTAATTTTTGATGTGGAATTGATGGATGTGAAGTAGTCAACATCTTGTAACAAAATATACATTAAAACGTCTCATAATTATATGAGGCGTTTTTTTATGCCAATTTTTTAGTAAATTTGAATCATCAATATCTCAACAAAATGAAACCAAACCATTTTCTACTTTTCTTTCTCGCAATAATCTTTCTAAGTTGCTCAAAAAACAACATCACTCCAGAGTTTATAGAACAGGCAAAAGGACGTTATCTTTTTAATCCTGATGAAACTATTGAAGTATATTTTGAAAACAATGAATTATTGATGAAATGGCGAGGAGCAGAAAAAATAAAACCAATGAGTATTGGTGATAACACGTTTTTCATCAAAGAAATGAATGAAAAAGTTCAATTTCTAACAAATCCTACGGATAAATTGCACTATTTATGTTTGATTCCAAAGGAAAAAGAAACGTCAATTAAATACAATTTCAGAAAACTAAAAAATGATGAAAACGTTCCGAGCGTATATTTAAAAAACAAAGAATATAATAAGGCTTTACAGGGATATTTATCAATAAAAGAAAAAGACACTGCTCATGTTTATCTTTCTGAATCAAACTTTAACTCTTTAGGATACAGAGAGTTCAGAAATAAAAATTATACGGATGCTATTGAAATTTTTAAAATAAATGTTGCTTTATATCCTGAAAGTGACAATGTTTATGACAGTCTTGCCGATGCTTACAAAAAAAGTGGCGACACCATTAAAGCTATTGAAAACTACAAAAAAGCATTGGCTATAGATTCTGGAAATAAAAGAGCAAAAAAGTTTGTTGAAAAACATGATAACTAAATGTTAGAAAAACTTAAATATCCTATTGGAAAAGTTAAAATTACAAAAGACATAACAAAAGATGATATTGATAATTGGATTTCTATTATTGAAAAACATCCTAATAAATTATCAAAACTGGTTCTAACTTTAGATAACAATCAATTAGATACACAATATCGTCCTGAAGGTTGGACAATCAGACAAGTTATTCACCATTTATCAGACAGTCATCATAATAGTTACACTCGTTTTAAGTGGACTTTGACCGAAGACAAACCAATCATTAAAGTATATTATGAAGAACGTTGGGCAGAATTATTTGACAGTAAAACTGCTCCTATCAATCTGTCTTTAAATAATTTAACTGCATTACATGCAAAATGGGTTTTCCTTTTAAAAGGGTTGTCATTTAAAGAATTAGATAAAGTATTTATTCATCCTGACGGAAACGAAGAAGTCACATTAAAAGAAAATATCGGAATTTATGCTTGGCATTGCGAGCATCATTATGAGCATATCAATCAGTTATTAATCCGCAAAAACTGGAAAAAATGATACGTGATTTTCAACTTGATGATATTGAACAATTAGTAAGAATCTACAATTATTATATAAACAATACAGTTATTACATTTGACAGAATTCCTTTTACTGTTGATGATTTTAAACAAAAAATAAAATCTATTTATAAAAAATATCCTTTTATCATTTTTGAAGAAAATAATGAAATTTTAGGTTTTGCCTACGGAAGTTCGTGGCGAGCAAAACCATCTTACAAGCACACTGCCGAGAGCACCATTTATCTTAAGAATGGCGTTTTAGGAAAAGGAATCGGAACAAAATTATATACCGAATTATTACAACAATTAAAACAACAAAAATTTCACACAATCATTGGCGGATTAACACTTCCAAACGGCGCAAGTATTAAGTTACATGAAAAATTAGGCTTTAAAAAAGCAGCTCATTTTAAAGAAGTTGGACGGAAGTTTGATCAATGGTACGATGTTGCTTTTTGGCAATTGACTCTTTAAAACTATTATTTCCATTTAATTCCACAACCAATACTCGGCTTTTGAAGCCTTGTATTTTCAACATCATTTAACAAACAATCTAACGCATTTCTCATATCTTCTCCTGTAACTTTTACTTCATTTTCTGGACGAGAATCATCTAATTGACCTCTATAAATTAACTTTAAATTAGCATCAAAAACATAATTATCTGGAGTACAAGCCGCATCATACGCTTTTGCTACGCCTTGAGCCTCATCATACAAATACGGAAAAGGGTATTGCTGTTCTTTGGCAACTATTCCCATTAATTCAGGTGAATCTTGCGGATATTTTTCAACATCGTTAGATGAAATGGCAATAAAATTAATTCCTTTTTGTGTATAATCATTTGCTAATTTTACCAACTCTTTATTTACATGAATTACAAACGGACAATGATTACATATAAAAAATATAACCGTCCCTTTCTTTCCTTTTAAGTTTTGAAGAGAAACATTTTGACCAAAAATAGTGTCAAAAAGTATAAAATCAGGTGCAATTGTACCTAAAGGAATCATATTCGATGGAGTTCTCGCCATATTGCATATTATTTTGTAAGTTTATGACTTCAAAAATACAAAAATGAGGACACTAAACCAATGGTTTGACGAATATGCTGAAAGTCATCAAAACAAAACAAATCAAGCGCTACATTACATTTGTGTTCCTGCAATTTTCTTTAGTATTGTTGGTATGTTGATGAGTATTCCAACCGATTTTATTACGAATCTTTTTGGGTTAAACAATCCTTATTTAGAAAATTGGGGAACTGTAACATTGGTCTTACTTTTAATATTTTATTTACGTTTATCGTTTGGTATGTTTTTAAAAATGCTTGTATTCTCAATAATATGTATAGTCTTGAATTATTTTTTAGGGCAAAAAGTACCTTTACTTTATACATCTTTAACTATTTTTGTCATCGCGTGGATTGGACAGTTTTATGGACATAAAATTGAAGGTAAGAAACCTTCCTTTTTAAAAGATTTACAATTTTTATTAATTGGTCCGGCATGGGTAATTAAAAAAATATTTTAAAAATAATAATTCAAAAAAAAATCAAAGTGAAAAACTTACTCTTCTTCCTATTTATTATATTTTCTATAAACTCATTTGCTCAAGAACCTGATCGATTTGTAAATATTCAAAACCTCGATATCAATACTAAACTTGCAGATTTTGGAGTTTCTTTTTATAAAAATGATTTTGTTTTATTTGCTTCTTCTAAAAAAGATAGAGATATCAGAAGAAAAGATAGAAGCCATAATAGAATGGGATATTTAGAATTCTATAAAGGTTTAATTGGTGATGATGGGCAAATTATTCTTGCAGGACAATTTTCTTTAGAAAAATACAATGTCTTTCACGAATCAGATATTACTTTTACTCCTGACGGGAAGTCTATATATTTTACGCTCAACAATTATATAGATGATGACTATCATGAGAAATTCAAAAAAAGTACAACTAAAAAACATATTCTAAATATTTTCAAAGCATCTGTTGATGATGCAGGAATAGTTACGAATGTAAAACCTGTTCCATTTAACGGAAAAAATTATTCTGTGAGAAATCCTGAATTATCTCCTGATGGAAAAACACTTTACTTCTCTTCTGATATGGATGGTGGTTTTGGTGATTTTGATATTTATCAAGTTAGTGTACACGATGATGGAACTTATGGTGAACCAAAAAATCTTGGAAAGAAAATTAATACAAAATACAATGAATTCTTTCCTTTTTTAAGCACCAATAATATTTTCTATTTCTCTTCTGATGGTCACGGAGGCGGAGGGTTTTTAGATATCTTTAGCAGTAATTTAATTAACGGATCATATTCAACTCCACAAAATATAGATAAGGTAAATAGCGAATATGATGACTTTGCTTTTGTAATCAGTCCAGAACAAGGCGTTGGTTATTTTTCATCTTCTAAAGAGGGAAAAGGAAATGCTGATATTTATTCTTTTACTATCGAACCTATAATTTGTGATCAAGTTGTAACAGGAGTTATAAAAGATAAACAAACAGAAAAAGTTATACCAAATGCAACTGTAGAATTATTTAGCGAAGGTAAACTATTAGATGTAATAGTAACACAAGAAAATGGAGCGTTTTCATTTAATACAACTTGTGAAACGGCATATAGAATTAACGCTACAAAATCCATACACACAACTGACAGTCAATCATTTACGACCTCTAACATAAATGAAGAAAATGTGAATATTACATTATACATAGAACCTCTTGATTGTAATCAATCAATTGCAGGAATTGTATCAAGTGAAAAGACAAATATACCTCTTATAGATGTTGAATTGTCATTATTATATAAAGGTGAACTCATAGAGAAAACAAGATCACAAATTGGAGGGCTATTTAATTTTAATACTCAAGTTGATTGTAAATCTGATTATAAAATTATTACTGAAGCAAAAAACTATGCCTCAAAAACAAAAAGTTTTTCTACTTCTGAAAAACTGGATGGTGAAAATTATTTAGATATTAAACTAAAAGAAACTGATGAATTTATTACCTATAGAAACATCACGATGATTAAAACTAAACCTATCTATTTTGATTTAAATGAATCTACTGTTAGAGAAGATGCAGCAAGAGAATTAGATAAAGTTGTACAGATTATGAAAAAATATCCTGAAATAAAAATAGAACTAAATTCTCATACTGATAGTCGTGCTCCTGATGCGTATAATATGAGATTGTCTCAAGAAAGAGCAGCCTCATCAATTGCATACATTATTTCGAGAGGAATAGATGAAAGTAGAATATTTGGTCGAGGTTATGGAGAAACTCGCCTTAGAAACAAGTGTTCAAACGGTGTTAAATGTACTGAAACAGAGCATCAAAAAAATCGTAGAACTGAATTTATTGTAATAAATGAATAAATAATTCCGTTATATAATAAATATGCATAAATGAAAGTAATTAGATTTTTTGCTGTACTTATTATATTATTTATTTCTAACAATGTTATTTCTCAAGAGAATAACAAATCAGATTGTACACAAATTGCAAATGGTCGATTAACTGATGAATTTTCTAACAGTCCAATAGAAAATGTGACTGTTGAAGTTCGAGATTTAAATGAAAGATTAATTCATACAGATATTACAAACTCAAATGGAAATTATCATTTGATTTTGCCTTGCAATCAACAATATATAATTCTTTTTTCAAAAAAAGGGTATATAACATCAACTACACAGATAGAAACAACTAAAACCAATAAAAAAATTCAGCGTAGAGATATCATACTTCATTTAAAAATATGTAATCAAACAATCAACGGAATTATCTTAAATTCTAAAACTAATAATCCTGTTGAAAATGTTTCTATAATTATTCTAAAAGATGAAGTTGAGTTAAATAGATTTGATAATTTAGCAAAAGGGACCTTTCGTTATAGTGCAGAATGCCATTCGCAATATAAAATAAAAGTGAGCGCACCAAATTTTGGATTTATCACAAAATTATTTAAAACTACAGATGTAAACAATGAACCTTTTGATTTAATATTTAGTTTAGACCCAGTCATCAACAACAATAATGTCGTAGAAATAGAAAAAAAGAAAGAAATTAAAGAAATTGTTGTTAGTGAAGTTTTTAAGGAGATTTTAAAGGAAGCACCCGTTTCTAAAGAAAAAAATCTTGAACTCAATAATGTGAAATTTAAATTAAATAAGTCAAATGTCAGTAAAAATATTGCCATTGAATTGGACAAGATTGTACAATTAATGAACGCTAATCCTTTAATAACAGTTGAATTGAATGCGCATACTGATAGTAGAGGTCTAAAAACCTACAATCAAGCGCTAACAGATGCGAGAGCACAATCAATGGTTTCTTATCTTCTTTCAAACGGAATTGATGCTACAAGAGTTTCAGGGAAAGGGTTTGGAGAAACAAAACCTCTTAACAAATGCACAAAAAAAAGACATTGCTCGGAAGTAGAACATCAAAAAAATAAAAGAATCGAATTTATAATTCTAAATAATGAATCCAATTAAAAAAATAATTGACTTTGAAGGTTTTTCAAAAATCGATATTAGAATCGGCACAATAATTGAAGTTTATGATTTTGAAAAGGCTCATAAACCTGCATACCAATTAACTATTGACTTTGG
This sequence comes from Flavobacteriaceae bacterium, assembly GCA_021647835.1. Taxonomy (GTDB): domain Bacteria; phylum Bacteroidota; class Bacteroidia; order Flavobacteriales; family Flavobacteriaceae; genus Urechidicola. Next base: position 8,893 of record JAKITY010000084.1, read on the forward strand.
AAGTTTGGGTACAAAAAACTCTAGCGCTCAGATAACCACACTTTATACAAAAGAAGAACTGATTGGAAAACAAATTAGCGCTGTTATAAACTTTAAATCAAAACAAATTGTAGATTTTAAAAGTGAATGTTTGATTTTAGGAATACAAAATAACAACGACGTTACACTTTTACAAGCATCAGAAAAAAATATTAAAAACGGAGAGCAAGTCTTTTAAAATAAGTACCATGAAAACACTTACACTATTACTATCACTTATGATTTTGAGTTGCAATGTACAAAAAGAAGTGACTAAAAAAGAAAATGCGCAAGAAGAGTTAACAGTTGAAAAAGCTGTTGAAAAAGAAGTTATGCAAAGAGATTCAATTCTCGAAAAAGAGGTTGTTCAAGATGATACTACTCCAAAAAATGAAAATACTATGAAGCAAGAAACTCAAATAGAAGTATTAGCACAAAAATCTCACGGAGGATACGAAACATCTAAATACCTTGTAATAAAAGACCACAAATCATTGCAAGAAATATACGGGAAAGTAAATAGGATGCGCCGTCCAGGAATTCCTGTGCCAGAAATTGATTTTAAAAACGAAATGGTTATTGCACTGTTTATGGGAGAAAAAAACTCTGGAGGATATTCTATTGCAATCGATAAAATCACTTCTTTAAGTGATTATAAAGTTGAATTTTTACTCAAAGAAACAAAACCCGAAGGAATGGCAACAACAGTAATTTGCCAACCTTTTACATTTTATAAAACACTACGAACAGATAAAGAGGTCGTATTCAAAAAAGTTGAGTAACTTTGACGTATGTCGCTAACCAAAAAATTAAAAACACTCTCTAACTCATTAAACGGAGAATTATTTTTTGACAATCTTCACAAAACTATCTATGCAACAGATGCATCAGTATATCGTAAAATTCCGTTGGCTGTTTCGACTCCAAAAACAATTGAAGACATTCAAAAATTAATTTCTTTTACAACTGAAAACAACACAACTTTAATACCAAGAGCAGCAGGAACTTCACTTGCAGGACAATGTGTTGGAGATGGAATTGTTGTTGATATTTCAAAACATTTTACCAAGATTATTTCATTTAACAAAGAGCAAAAAACAATTACCGTTCAACCAGGAATTATTCGTGACGAACTCAATCATTTTTTAAAACCACACGGGTTATTCTTCTCTCCAAACACCTCAACATCAAATCGTTGTATGATTGGCGGAATGGTTGGCAACAATTCATCTGGAACAACGTCAATTCAATATGGAGTGACACGAGATAAGGTTTTAAAACTCAAAACAATATTGAGTGATGGAAGTGACGTTATTTTTGAAGAATTAACGCCTGAAGAGTTTCAGAATAAAGTAGAATTAAAAACACTCGAAGGTCATATTTATAAAACGATTCATTCTGAACTTATTTTAGAATCTGTTCAAAATAATATAAAAGATAATTTTCCAAAACCAATTATCCATCGCAGAAATACTGGTTATGCTATAGATGAATTAATTAAGAATGAAGTATTTATTAATTCGTCTGCAAAATTCAAC
>JAKITY010000085.1 GCA_021647835.1 Flavobacteriaceae bacterium
TGAGAATGAGTAACGAATTGCATGCAGGAATTGTTTGGGTAAATACTTGGATGATGCGTGATTTAAGAACGCCATTTGGCGGAATAAAAGCGTCAGGAGTTGGACGTGAAGGAGGTTTTGAAGCCTTACGTTTCTTTACAGAAGCGAAAAACGTGTGTATAAAATATTAATTAAACTAAATATCTCCTCGAGCGCAGCCGAGAGGTTGTTATGAAAACATATTATATTTACATATTAGAATGTTCAGACGATTTATTATATGTTGGAATAACCAATGATGTAGAAAGAAGGTTTGAAGAGCATCAAGAAGGGTTAAATAAAAAATGTTTCACATTTAGAAGAAGACCTTTAGAATTAATTTTTTATCAAGAATTTAATGATGTGGAACAAGCAATATACTTTGAAAAGAAAATTAAAAAATGGAGTAGTACGAAAAAAAGAGCATTAGCAAATGGTGATTTTGATATGATTCAAATATTATCGGAATGTAGAAATGCAATACATTCAAAGTATAATCCAAATAAAAAAATAAGGTCTCGACTGCGCTCGACCAGACAAAAATATGAATAAAGAAATAAGACAAAAAATTATAACCGTTTGTAAAGAAAAAATCGAAAAGAAAGGAGAGAATGTTGGCTTATCTTTTTATGCATTTTTTAAGAATAAAAATGACAATCCAAAGTTATTAATGGAAGTTGCAGAATGGTGGATTAAGAAACATAAATTAGATCATTTTGAAAAGGCAGTTACCATTAAAAAAATGATTGAGAATAAATTATAAAACTAAATGTCTCCTCGAGCGCAGTCGAGAGATTTTAATTAGGTTTCGACTGCGATCGACCTGACAAATAATAAAAAATGAACTTAGGATTAAAAAATAAAAACGCCCTTGTTTGCGGAAGTACGCAAGGCATCGGAAAAGCATCAGCAATTGCCTTAGCAAATGAAGGTGTTAATGTAACGCTTGTTGCGAGAAACGAAGAAAAATTAAAATCGGTTTTAAAAGAACTGCCAAATAACAATCAAAATCATAGTTATTTAGTGGCAGATTTTCAAAAGCCAGACGAGTTAAAACAAAAATTAGAAGCATCAGCATTAAATTTTCATATTCTGATAAACAATACAGGAGGTCCTGCAGGAGGCCCAGTTTTTTCTGCAAGTATAGATGAATTTGAACGTGCATTTACACAACATTTAAAATGCAATCATATATTGGCACAAGCAGTTGTTCCGTTTATGAAAACGCAATGTTTTGGTAGGATTATCAATATGATTTCGACTTCTGTAAAACAACCTTTAGATGGTTTGGGAGTTTCAAACACCATTAGAGGAGCCGTTGCAAGTTGGTCAAAAACCTTGGCGAACGAATTAGGACAATACGGAATTACAGTAAATAATGTACTTCCAGGAGCAACAGGAACAGAGAGATTATCAGAAATTATAAAAAATAAATCAGCAAAAACAGGAAAAACTTTTGATGAAGTTTCAGATATGATGAAAAATGCAGTTCCTGCAAAACGTTTTGCGAAACCAGAAGAAATTGCCAATGCAGTAACGTTTTTGGCAAGTGAAGCAGCAAGTTATATCAACGGAATTAACCTTCCTGTTGATGGCGGAAGAACGAAATCTTTGTAACTTGTCAAATAATCAAAAATATCCAACAATCTAAATATCTAATAATATGAGCAAATTAGTAAAACCTTTAAATTTTAAAAAATGGATTGATGAAAATCGTCATTTATTAAAACCGCCAGTTGGCAATCAAGTAGTTTGGGAAGATGGAGAATATATTATAATGGTTGTTGGCGGACCAAATAGTAGAAAAGATTATCATTATAATGAAACGCCAGAATTTTTCTATCAAGTAGAAGGTGATATGGTGTTGAAAATTATGATTGATGGAAAATCGCAAGATGTAGAAATTAATGAAGGCGATATTTATTTGTTACCTGCAAAAGTGCCACATTCGCCACAACGAAAAGCGAATACAGTTGGTTTGGTGATTGAATATCCGAGAGGTGAAGGAGTTTTAGATGCGTTGGAATGGTATTGTGAAAACTGTGGAAATCAATTGCATAGAGAAACTTTTGCGTTGGATAATATTGTAACTGACATGCCTATACTTTTTGATAATTATTATTCTGATAGAGAGAAATGTACTTGTGATAATTGCGGAACTATAATGGAAGCACCTAAGAAAATTAAATAATGAAAAGAAAACTACGCATAAACGGACATTCACATTTATTGCCCTATCCAGAACAAATTCCTTCTTTTATGAAAGAAAGGGAGATTTTTTGGGTAGATGATGAGCGTAAATATATGTTGCAAAAAGGCTGGAAACGACCTGTAACTGATTCTTCTTTTTTCTTGGATGAGAAGTTGGAATGGATGGATAAAAACCGTTTAGATCACGCAGTGGTTTTAAACCTTTCTCAATTATATGGAAACGGATTGCGGCTCGAAGAAATGAAAAAAGCCTTGCGTTTTCAAAATGATTTTAATGCGAAAGTACAACATGACAATCCATCTAAATTCACCTGTGGATTTGTAGTGCATCCTGGTTTTATACAAGGTGCATTGTGGGAAATTGAGCGTTGTGTAGAAGAATTAGGTTTGAAGTTATTGTGTTTGCCAACCCATTTTATGGATAGTATTGGTCAATGGCGATGCGTATTTGACAAAGAAAACGATTCAATTTTTGAGTTGGCGAATAAATATAAATTAGCGATTGAAATTCATCCGTATGATGGTGATAAAATGATAAAATTAGAAAACACTAATTGGCGTTTTCATCTTATTTGGATGTTAGCACAATGTGGTGATGCATATCATTTTTATACTTTGAATGGAATGCAAGAACGTTTTCCAAATATAAGAACGTGTTTTGCGCATGGCGGACAATTAGCACAAATGAATCTTGGCAGAAGAATTCAAGGATTTGATGGTCGTCCAGATTTGTTTGAAGGAAAAACACATCCAAGAAAAGCGGTTGGACATCCAAATATTTACTTTGATACGTTAGTGCATGATACCGATTCTTTAAAATTGATGATTGAGCGTCAAGGTTCAAGTCAAGTTATTTTAGGTTTAGATGATCCATATCCTTTAGGTGAAATGGAAAGTGACGCGCAATCTTCATATCCAGGAAAATTATTGGATTTAGCAATTGATAGAAACATCATCAATCAAAAACAGTATGATGAAATTTGGGAAGACAATACGCTGCGTTGGCTATTTGGTAATGATGAGCAAGTAAAAAGAGATTTAGTTGATAAAATTTTAGGGTAAAATGTCTGAAGTAACTCAATTCCATAATTTATCACATATTTTTATTTCCTTGATTGGAGCAGTTTTGTTATTGGCTATTTATTTCAATATCCGTAAGAGATTTTGGCAAATTTTAGAAGAAGATGAGTCTATTAAACGAGTAGATAAAGGCTTACTATATCTTAGTTTTGGGTTGCTTGTTTGGGTGTTTTCAGGTATTTGGGCGTACGCAGCAAATCAATTTTCTTTTGTTGAATCATTAACTTATCAAGTTGGAATAAGCCTACTTTCTACACTAAATAATTTATTTTGGCTGTTAGCTTTGTACTATGTGTATGATGCTCCAAAACTTATTTATCGAAATGAAAAAAACGTAAAAATTATAGCAATTATTATTATTATAGTAACTGTAATCACATTTTTAATAGCCAATTTTACGCAAGAAAACTCTATTTATTTTGGGGTTAAAATAATTGCAATTCCAGATGTTTTATTAACACTATTTTTATGCTTTTTAATGGGAATATCCTTTTATAAAACATTTATTTATAGAGATTTGAAGTTAGTTGCAGTCATTTCTATAATTGTAATTATATTGCTATTTGTCTCTCAATTGTCGGATGTTTTTATAATATTAGATAATGATTTTACAAATCAGTTGATTAGAATTATTGCCAAGACATCGCTAATTTCCATTTTCTTGGTATTGGCAACAAGTTGGGTAATTCAATTGGCAAATACACCTCGAACGAACGAAATTCAAATTAAGTTTTTAGATTGGTCTTTGGTGCAACTGACTATTCCGTCAAAAGGCATTTATGAGCGAAAAATTGACTTTGGTTCAAAAACTACGCAGTACAAGAACTTACTAAATTTTGCATATAAAAGGAAATTTCATGATGCTTCTGAGCAATGTATTGTTGTAAATTCTGGAGGAGAAATTAAAAGTCAAACATATCTCACACGAATTATCGATAACATTAATTTGATTTTAGAGTTAAATGATACTGATAAAATTGAACGTAGAGATTTAATCACTTTTATTGGAGAAAGCAAATACAGACTTCGTATGCTTCCTGAGCATATTTTTATTGATGATGCTTTGCTGAGTGAGTTTAAGGAGAGTGATTAATCAACTCACAGAAACTCACAAACAACTATTTTTTAATATAAAAAACTACATCTTTAGATAAAATTTAGAACAAGAAATACATTTGTTTCTAAATCTAAATTTTATGAACATAAACACATCATCACAAGAATTATTTGGGCATCCAAAAGGATTGTTTTACCTGTTTTTTGCAGAATTATGGGAACGTTTTAGTTTCTATGGAATGAGAGCATTATTAATGCTCTATATGGTCAACGAAATTTTTAAATCATTGGCAGAAAAAGATACAGCAGCAGCAATAGTTTATGCTTCTTACGGCTCTTTAGTATATGCTGCAACGGTAATCGGCGGAAGAGTTTCAGATAAAATTCTCGGAATGCGAAGTTCTATTTTTTTAGGAGGAATATTGATGGCGATCGGTCACTTTGTATTGGCTATAGAAAGTGACATTGCCTTTTTTATGGCTTTAGCTTTTATAGTTGTTGGAAATGGTTTTTTTAAGCCAAATATTTCCACATTTGTAGGTTCGTTGTATGAAGATGGTGACCGAAGAAAAGATTCTGGTTTTACCATTTTTTACATGGGAATAAACATAGGAGGATTTGCAGCACCATTATTATGTGGATGGCTCGCAGTAAAATACGGATGGCATTATGGTTTCGGCTTGGCTGGAGTTGGAATGTTAATTGGCTTGATTTTCTTTTGGAGTGGAATCCGTAAAAACGTTTTTGGAAATATTGGTTTGCCACCAAATAGGGAAGTGTATAATAAAGAATATTTTGGTATTCCTCAGAAAATAATGATTCCAATTATTTCTTTTATTGTTACACCTTTAATCGCTTATGTATTGGCTTCGTATAAATCTATTGCTGGAGGAAATTCATTTTTGGGAGATCAGAATTATGTGAATTTGATTTTTAAAGTGATTGGAGTGGCAATAGTTTTTTATTTAGGTTCAATACTTTATAAAGCTACATTAGATGAAAGAAAAAAATTATTTGTAGCGATACTAATAACGTTTTTTATGACTATTTTTTGGGGATTTCACGAACTATCGGGAAGTGTTATAACTTTATTTGCTGATAGAAACGTAAACCTTTCTTTTATGAATGCAAGTCAAACAAACTCGTTAAATTCATTAGTTATCATTGTATTGTCAATTCCAATATCGTTATTATGGGCGTATCTTTCAAAAAGAAATTTAAACCCAAGAACACCTTATAAATTTGGTTTCGGGTTGATTTTGGCAGGACTTAGTTTCTATGTTTTATCATTGAGCGGCAAAAGTGCAGATGCAAACGGAATGGTTCCTTTTGCATATTTAATTATTATGTATTTTGTGTTGTCTATCGGAGAATTATTTATGTCTCCTGTCGGATTATCAAAAATTACAGACTTATCGCCCAAAAGAATTATTTCTTTTATGATGGGGATTTGGTTTTTGTCATCTGCTTTTGCATTTCAAATTGTAGGTTTTATCTCTAAAAAACTAGCAATAGAAAGTACAGATACTAACGTTGGTGGATTTCAAACCTTAGAAATCTATACAAACGGTTTTGGCTTAATTGCAAACTATGCTCTAGGTGCAGGAATATTAATTTTAATAATTTCGCCATTGATAAAGAAATTGATGGGAAATGTGCATTAAAACAAAAGCCTTCTGATTTTCAGAAGGCTTTTTTATATATTTATGAAGAAGGGATAATTAAGAAAATAATTTCCCTATTTTTTCTTTTTCTTCTTCAGCTAATTGAGAATCAACTAAAATACGTCCAGAATGCTCATCAGTAATAATTTTCTTACGATTAGCAATTTCAACTTGTCTTTGTGGTGGAATTGTAAAGAAAGAGCCTCCAGAAGCACCTCTATCGACAGCAACTACAGCTAAACCATTTCTTACGCTTGAGCGAATTCTTTTGTACGCTTTAAATAAATGAGCATCAATTACGGCACCAAACTCTTCAGATTTTTTGTGAAGTAACTTCTCTTCTTTCACTGTTTCAGACATAATATCATCTAATTCAGCCTTTTTGTGCTTTAAATGATCGTTTTGCTTTGCAAGAATTTCATTATTTTGTTCGATAACTTCTTTCTTTTGTTCTATTTTTACTTTGTATTCTTTGATCCTTTTCTCAGCCAACTCAACTTCAAGGCCTTGATATTCAACTTCTTTTGTTAAAGAATCAAACTCTCTATTATTACGAACATTTTTTTGTTGTTCTTCGTACTTTTTCACTAAAACTCCTGCTTCAGCAATAATATTTTTTTTATTTTTTATATCAGTTTCTAAATTAGTAACATCTTCTTCTAAATTAGAAATTCTGGTATTGATTCCAGCAACCTCATCTTCTAAATCTTCAATTTCTAAAGGAAGTTCACCTCTTACACTTTGAATTTCATCAATCCTTGAATCAATTAATTGTAAGTCATACAATGCTCTTAACTTATCTTCAACAGTTACCTCTTTTTTCTTTGCCATGTTTATTTGTAGTAAATTGGATTTGTATTTTTCTTTGATAAAACGACTGCAAAATTAGGCATTTTTTTTGTAAGAAACTCAACTAAAAGGTTTTTTGTGAATTGTTCACTTTCATAATGACCAATATCAGCAATTATAAGTTTATTTTCTGCCTTGTAGAACTCGTGATATTTCACATCAGCAGTGATGAAAACGTCAGCACTTGCTTGTATTGCATTGCCAATTGCAAAACTTCCTGAACCTCCTAAAACTGCAATTTTTTTAATAGATTTTCCTTGTAGTTTTGAATGGCGAATACAGTCTGTTTTCATTGTTTTTTTAAGGAAATTAAAGAAATCTGTTTCGTTCATTTCTTCTTCTAACTCACCAATCATTCCCATACCTACATTTTGATGTAAATTTTCTAATGTTACAATGTCATAAGCTACTTCTTCATAAGGATGATTTTTAAAGAGTGATTTTAGTATTTCTCCTTCCAAATGTTTCTCAAAAATTACACTAATAAAAGTTTCATTTTCTGTGTGAAGATATCCTTTCTTACCAATAATTGGATTAGAGTTCTCATTCCCTCTATATGTACCATAACCATCAGTATTAAAACTGCAACTATCATAATTGCCAATATTTCCTGCGCCAGACTCAAAAAGTACAGTTCGTAATTTTTCAGCATCTTTTTTAGGAACATAAGTCGTTAGCTTTCGAAGCATTCCTTTTTTTGGAATCAATACTTTTTGATTTATAAGTTCTAAAGTATCACAAATCTTAGCGTTTACTCCAACATTTGAATTGTCTAATGCAGTATGTATTGCATAAATTGCAACATCATTTTTAATAGCTTTAAGTATTACACGTTCTACATAATCGTTTCCATTAATTTTTTTTAATCCAGAAAAAATAATAGGATGAAAACTGACAATCAAATTACAGTTTGTCTCGATTGCTTCATCAACAACACTTTCTAAAGTGTCTAAAGTCACTAAAACTCCAGAAACTTTAGTGTTGTAATTTCCGATGAGCAGTCCGACATTGTCAAAATCCTCAGCGTACTGTAAAGGTGCAATTTCTTCAATATAGTTTGTGATATCTTTTATGACCATCTTGTAGTTGTATTTAGTTTCAAAGTTAAACTTTTCAAACGAATAATAATAATTGTTTTGTATTTTCGCATAGATGAGTAAAATACGTAAAATATTATATCCACTTTCCGTTTTATATGGCGAAATAACTAAGATTCGTAATAAGATGTATGATAAAGGTGTTTTGAAATCTACTCAATTCGAAGTTCCTGTGATTGTTGTTGGAAATTTAAGTGTTGGCGGAACAGGAAAAACGCCACAAATAGAATATTTAATTCGTTTACTCAAAAAAGATTATAAAATTGCAGTATTGAGTAGAGGTTATAAAAGAAAATCGAAAGGATTTTTAATTGCTGATGTTTCCTCGGATGCACAACAAATTGGAGATGAACCGTTTCAATATTATCAGAAGTTTGAAAATATAATTGTTGCTGTTGATGCTGATAGAGTAAACGGAATTAATCAGTTAAAAGGCTTAGAAAATTCGCCAGAAATAATTTTACTGGATGATGCTTTTCAGCACAGAAAAGTTGATGCAGGTTTTAATATTTTATTAACTCCATATAATGATTTGTATGTTGATGACACGATGCTTCCAACAGGAAATTTACGTGAAAGAGTAGAAGGAGCTGAGCGAGCACAGATAATAATAGTTACAAAATGCCCAAAAGAATTATCAGAAGAGAAACAGTTTGAAGTTGCATCAAAATTGAATCCAACATTATACCAAACAGTCTTTTTTTCTACCATTGATTATTCTACAGTTGTAAAAGATAAGAAAGAAGAAATTTCTTTAGAAAATTTGAAAGAATATCAAGTTGTATTGGTAACAGGAATTGCAAATCCAATGCCTTTGAAAAAATATTTAGAGTCTAAAAACATACAATTTGAGCATTTAAAATATCCAGATCATTATGAATTTTCAGGGAAAGATATTCATAAAATAAAATCTATTTTTGATAAAATTTCATCTAATAAAAAGATGATTTTGACAACAGAAAAAGATTTTGTTAGGTTGGATAATTTATTAAACTCTAAATTTTTAGAGATAAAAACAGCGTTTATTAATCACGGACAAGATTTTGATAAGAAAATAATTAATTATGTGGAACAAAGTTCAAGAAACAGTTAAGTTTTTAAAAGAGAAAGGTATTTCAACTCCAGATTTTGGAATTGTACTCGGTACAGGTTTAGGGAATTTGAGCGAAGAAATTAATGCAGTTGTAAGAATACCTTATGAAGACATCCCTAATTTTCCAGTATCAACTGTAAAAGGGCATCATGGAGAATTGATTTTTGGAGAATTTGGAGGTAAAATGGTGTTGGCAATGCGAGGACGTTTCCATTATTATGAAGGATATGATATCAAGCAAGTTGTTTTTCCAATTCGTGTGATGAAATATTTAGGAGTAGATAATTTGATTGTTTCCAATGCTTCAGGAGGCGTAAATCCTAAGTTTAATGTTGGTGATATTATGTTGATTGACGATCATGTAAATATGATTCCTGCACATCCTTTACGAGGTGCAAATGACGAACGGTTTGGACCAAGATTTGTTGATATGCACGAACCGTATGATTTAGAAATGATTCGTAAAATGGAAGAAGTTGCAGAAAAAACGAATGTTTTTCTTCAAAAAGGAACGTATTTAGCCTTACAAGGGCCAACTTTTGAAACTCCTGCTGAATATAAAATGGTAAAATCTATTGGTGCAGATGCTGTCGGAATGTCAACAGTACCTGAAGTTATTGTTGCAAAACACATGGAAATGAAATGTATGGGATTGTCAGTAATTACTGATTTAGGAATTGAAGGGCAGGTTGAGCAAGTTTCTCATGAAGAAGTTCAAAAGGTTGCTAAAATTGCTGAAAAGGTAATTGTAAAATTGGTTAAACAATTTATCCAATCATTTTGACGTTAATAAAATGGCATTATATTTGCTAAATATTTGATTATAAATTTAATAGTATGAAAAAAATAATTTTTAGTTTATTATTTGTTGTTGGGTTTTCATTCATATCAGTTGCACAAGATCATAAAGTTGATTGGCAAACTGATTATGATAAAGCAGTTAAGAAAGCAAAAAAACAGGACAAACCTATTTTGTTGTTTTTTACAGGATCAGATTGGTGTGGACCTTGTAAAATGTTGGTTTCAGATTTTTTTGAGTCAAAGAAGTTTGCAAAAATAGCCAAAGAAAGCCTTATTATTTATGAAGCAGATTTCCCGAGAAATAAAGATTTACTTACTCAAAAAAAGCGTAAAAAAAATTACTATTTAAGCACAATGTATGATGTGAGTTCATATCCTACTATTGTTATAATTGATAAAAACGGAAATGAGATAGCAAGAAAAAAGAGTTATAATTTGATGCGAGATCCAAGTTATCATTTTCAATTTTTGAAAAAGGCATTGAATAAGATTTAAAAATTTATTAAATATAAAAGTAAAAAGGCGACCAAT
>JAKITY010000086.1 GCA_021647835.1 Flavobacteriaceae bacterium
CACTTAATTTAACAATCTCTGATATAATAGAATTGCGTTCTATTACAGGTAAATCAAGCAAGTACGTTTTTATTTTTGATAATTCCATAAACAAATATACGAAATTAATACCTATTTTAAACTAGAGTCATAATTTTTTTTATAAAAACAAACTTATTAATGTATTAAACTACTGTTAATGTTATGTTTTTTGATAGTATTCTAGTTTTAAAACCTTGTAAAGACTTAGTGTAATTGCGTCTTATCATGAACTGGTCGCAAAGTAGAGAAAACAAGGTTTCTATTTTTTTCTAAAAATAAATGGTTGCTTTTTATATTCTTTTTGATTGCTTCTTATAGGAGTATTTAATTTTATGTTATTCATTGTAAAGTTAAAAAAAATAATTATTGAATAGCAATAAATCTCACCCATAAAAAAGTCCACTAAATTAATAGCGGACTTTTCTATTTATGATATTCTTCGTTTACATTTCGACTGCGCTCAATGTAACAACTTAGAAGTATTTACTCTTTCTCTTCGTATGCTTCATTTAAAACATCAAGAATTGTTTCCGTAAGATTTGTTTGGTCTTCACCATACATTACAGTTCCGTTTCCTTGAGTTCCAAGAATCATCGTAAACTTATTCGTTTTTGCATACTCTGCAACCGCTTTGTCTAACTTTTTAGTCAATTTTTCTATTTCTTCTTGACTTTTTTGTTGTAGTGCTTGTTGCGCTTGTTGCCCTTTGGCTTGCAATGCTTGTTGTTCTTGTTGTAACTCAGCCTCTTTTGCTTGTCTTGATTTTGCAGACATTCTTTGCGCTTTTTTATAAAAATCTTGAACTTTCCCTTGAAAAGCTGCACTTAAACTGTCTAATGATTTTCCTACTTTTTCTTGTTCTGCTTTTAATGCAGCTTCTACATCTTTAGTTGCATCATATTCTTTCATTATTTCTTCAACATCTACATATCCAATTTTTGATTGCGTACAAGATGCAAATAATAAAACAGATGCAAATACTACTACTAATTTTTTCATTTTATTAATTTTATGATTTGTTATTAATTTTGAAGTTGCGAAGATATGAATTTTAATTGTTGATTTTCAAACTTCTTATTTCCTTTATTTTTTGATGGATTCTTACAAAAAAATAACTATAAATTTTTTCAATGCAAATTTAGTGTTGTTATAAATTATATTTATTTCGTTTGAGTGTTTTAAAAGCGTTTTAAGCAGCTTTCTTTTTTCTGATGAGTTAACTAACGTTTTGAGGTAATTCCTTTAAAATAGAATTATTAAAAAGCGTTTTAACTGTTTTGAATAATATATATAAGTGACGAATACTCTTTTGTCCGTTTAGCCTTTATATTTGACTTCAAACCAATAAAAAATGCTTTCAATGGATTTGACTTTCCTGTTTTATATTTTTCACTTAAAAGCGACACATAAAACGAATCAAATTTCATCGGAATTGTTTTAGTCACTTTCATCTTTTCTTTCTCAAAAAGTAATGAAATCGATTTTTTTGAAAAATGCCAAAGGTGTCTTGGAAGATCAAATGCGGCCCAAAACTTCCCATAATATTTTGCGTCAAAACTTTTATAATTTGGAACAGCAATTATTAAAGTGCCGTTTGGTTTTAATTTTTTTTTAAGGATAAAAATGTACTCTTCTAAATTTGAAACATGCTCTAAAACATGCCATAATGTGATACAATCAAATTGTTGATTTGAATCTAATTCTTCGATTGAAGAAAAAATATTTTTGGTTTGTGAATTAGTTCTCGACTGCGCTCGAACTGACAAACTATTTAATTTATTTTCAGCAAGAGATTTTGCTTTTTCATTTGGTTCAACCCCAAAAATGTTGTAGTCACTTTCTTGACAAGCCAGCAAAAAATCTCCTGTTCCACAACCAATATCCAACACTGTTTTTTTTACTGAATTTGAATCAAGATAACCATTAATCAATTTTACTTTTTTAGCAAGAGAATATCGCTTTACAAATTGATAAATTTTATCAAAAAATGATTGCTGAGAATCGGTATGAGAAATATAATTTTCACTCTTATAATACGCACCCAAAGATTCGTTTTTAGGTCTTGGTGATGTTACCAATAATTCTGAAGATTCATCAATCAAAACAGAAAACTCTTCACCAGAAACTGTATAATCTATACACTTTAAATAGGGCTTTAAAACAGCATTATTTATAGGAGATTTTAAAATTTTTATCATGAAATCCTTGTTTTGTTGGGTTTTTTGCTTGTGTTCCACGTGGAACGCTATCTTCCCATATACACCAAAAGTACTGAAACATCACTTGGAGAAACTCCGCTTATACGGCTTGCTTGTGCAATTGTTGTTGGTTGAATTTTGGTTAATTTTTGCTTTGCCTCTATCGAAATAGATTTCAATTTATGATAATCAAAATGACTTGGAATTTTGACATTTTCTAATCGATTTAACTTATCTGCATTGTTCTTCTCTTTGGCAATATATCCCGCATATTTTACGTGAATTTCTGTCTGCTCAATCACTTCTTTATCCATATTATTATCAGCAATAAATTGTGCTATTTGAGGTAATTTTTGCAAGTCTTCAAAGTTGATTTGTGGTCGAGCAGCAATTCGAAATATCTTCATTTGTTGCTTAATAGTTGCCGTATTTTTTGCTTCTAAAATCGGGTTTATTTCCTCTGGACGAATACTTAATTCCTTCAAAAATTGAATGAATAAATCTGTTTTTTCTTGCTTTTCCACTACTCTATTTAAACGTTCTTGACTCGCCAAACCTATTTTAAAACCTTTTGGAGTAAGTCTTAAATCTGCATTATCTTGACGTAATAATGTACGATATTCTGCACGAGAAGTAAACATTCTGTATGGCTCTTCTGTTCCTTTTGTAATCAAATCGTCAATCAAAACCCCTATATATGCTTCGTCTCTTTTTAAGATAAACGGCTCTTTATTTTGTACATTATGTGCTGCATTTATTCCTGCCATTAATCCTTGAGACGCTGCTTCTTCGTATCCTGTTGTACCATTAATTTGACCTGCAAAATATAAGTTTTTTATCAACTTTGTTTCAAGCGTATGCTTTAATTGTGTTGGCGGAAAATAGTCGTATTCTATTGCATAACCATAACGTAAAAACTTTACGTTCTCAAATCCTGCACACTTGCGAAGTGCCATATCTTGTACATCGTCTGGAAGAGACGTAGAAAATCCGTTGACGTAAATTTCATTTGTATTCCATCCTTCTGGTTCTATAAACAGTTGATGGCGCTCTTTTGACGCAAAACGATCTATTTTATCTTCTATTGACGGACAGTATCTTGGTCCTATACTTTTTATTCTACCGTTATACATTGGCGACCTTTCAAAACCTTTTCGCAGTAAATCATGCACTTCTAAAGACGTGTGTGTCATATAACACGAGCGTTGTTCTGTAAGCGGTTTAATGTCTTGTAAATAAGAAAACTTCATTGGAATCTCGTCTCCTGGCTGTTCAATCATCTTAGAAAAATCTAAAGATCTTGCATCTACTCTTGGCGGAGTACCTGTTTTCATACGTCCAGATTCAAAACCTTTTTTAACTAAGCCCTCTGTAATTCCTATTGAAGCGCTTTCTCCTGCACGTCCTCCTCCAAAGGTTTTTTCACCAATATGAATCAATCCATTTAAGAAAGTTCCAGCAGTTATAATTACCGTTTTTGACTTAATTTCTATTCCAAGTGCTGTTTTTACACCAATGATTTTATCGCCATCAAACAATAATCCGTTTACTGAATCTTGAAACATATTAAGTTTTTCAATGCTTTCTAACTGTTGTCTCCACGCTTCAGCAAATCGCATTCTATCGCTCTGCGCTCTTGGACTCCACATAGCAGGTCCTTTGGATTTATTTAGCATCTTAAACTGTATTGCTGTTTTATCAGTAATAATACCGCTATAACCTCCTAAAGCATCAATTTCTCTAACGATTTGTCCTTTTGCGATGCCTCCCATTGCAGGATTACAACTCATCTGAGCAATATTTTGCAAACTCATTGTAATCAATAGTGTGTGTGCACCAAGGTTTGCTGCTGCTGCTGCTGCCTCGCTTCCTGCGTGACCGCCTCCAACAACTATAACATCATATCGTGTAGTGTATATACTCATAAATGTTCCACGTGGAACGCGTTTTTAGGTTTTGGCAAAGATATGAATAATCTTATCAAAATCAGATTAAACTATAGCAATAGCAAATCTTAAGAAATAGAAGAAAATACAAGATTATAGAATCACTTTATTTTATAGAAAATTCAACAAAAAACGATACTGAAAACAATAAAACATATAGAAACAACATCAAGTAAATAGATTTAATATTTTAAAAATCAACAAACTAAAAAATTAATATGTTTGGATAGTTTTAAATTGTTTCACGTGGAACGTAAAAAATAAATATAAAGTGAAGAAAATTATTTTTTAAAAAATTTAATTCTGTAAATAAAAAAAACCATAAAAAAAAATTTTGTGGTTTTAAAATATTAGAATTGTTCCACGTGGAACGGAAAAATTAACGTTTAGATAAGTAATAATCTTCTTTAGAACGCATGACTATTTTATCATCTTTAGACTTGTCCTTAAAGCCACAGTAATGTAGAACTCCATGAATCATAACTCTGTGCAACTCATCTTCAAAAGAGACATCAAACAGTTTAGCATTCTCTTTAACTCTATCAATAGAAATAAAAATATCACCAGAAATCAGTTTTTCCATGGTATAATCAAAACTAATTATATCCGTTAAAGTATTGTGTTTAAGGTGATTAATATTTAATTCTAACAAATACTCATCAGAGCAGAAAATATAATTGAGTTCCCCTTCTTTATGCCCTTCATTAGTAATTGAAGAAGAAATCCATTGTGAAACCTTATCACTATTCTCTAAATTAAACTCTATTTCGTTATTGAATACTATCATTTACTTTAAAATATTCTTGAACTTTCTTTTTATAAATCGTGCGCAAAGGTAAGGATTGTCTATTTAAAATTTCATTTTGATTGAACCACAATTTTTTTCTATCTATAATTTTTATAGTTCTATTTTCAAATTTTCTATCATTTGTATTAGATTCTCGCTCTTCTTTTTGACCTTGTTCTTGTTTTGCTTCTTCAAGTTTTAGCAATTCGTGTTTTAAGTTCGTCATTTTTTGAAGAACTTCATTGGTAAAGCCTTTTTCTAATAATTCTTGCTCCAACTCTTCCATTTGTTTTAGAGCCTTTTCTCCCAATTCCTTTCCATCTTTTCCGTTCTTTTCACCCAACAAATCTTGTAATTGTTGACGCATTTGTGCTTGTTGCTTATATATTTCATACAACTCACCATTCATTTGTTCTCCGTCGCCTTCACCAGATTGTTGGCCATTCTCACCTTTTTCGCCTTGTTGTTGTACTCCTTTTTCTCCAGGCTTATCTCCTTTCTTTTTTCCAGACTTCATTCCCTTTTTCATTTGCTCCATCATTTCGCCTTGCTTTTTGATAATATCAGGAAGACTAAACGAAGATCCTTTTCCCTTTCCTTTTCCAGGAGAAGGTGTTGAATTTTGCATAGCATTCAACATATTACTTAATAAATATGCTAAATTATTAGTAGAAGTCATTACAAATTGTTGATCAGAAATACCTGTATTAAACTGGTTATCAGTAAAATGAATTAAAGATTCGTCTAAATAATAATGCACATTTGATAGGTCTTTAAAAATCTCTGAACTTATCTTTGGCTGACGCATAGAAAGCGTATATAAACTATCATCAATATGCTCAAAATACTCTCTTAAAACATGCTGGTTTTTAAGGTTTTTTGAAAACTCTGGATGTGCATTATCAGTAACTGAAAAACGATTCATTAAATCTTCTTGCTGAAAAGAAAATTCGATTAAGTTTTCTAAAATTGCTCTCAAGGCCTCAATATCTTCATCCATTCCTTCTCCGCCACCACTCATTGCGTCTAATGAATCTTTCATTTTACCACTCATTTTTTTCATCTTTTTAGCAGCAGATTTTTGATTTTTACTTGCAGATTCTTTTTTATCGTCTGGTTTTGATTCTTCACCCTTTTCAGAATTCTCTTCTTGATTTTCTTCTTGCGCTTCGCTTTCTTCTAATTTATCTGTAGCCTCGTCCTGTTCCTTGTCAACATCTTTCTTTTCTTGTACCATTTTCGGCAAATCCATAGGTCTTTTTAAATCTTTATTGTCTTTGTCTAATTGCTTTAAATCGTCCTTGATTTTATCAAATTCTTCATTTAACTCTTTTTGCTTTTCTGATGAATTCTCGTCATTTTTAGCCAATTCTTCTTGTTTTTTGGCTAATTCTTCCAATTTTTCATTGATTTGCGTCATTTTCTGTTCAACGTAGAATCGTTTGGTCAACTCCAAAATACGTTCTAAACTCTTTTCATTTTGTTTATTTTCTTCGGTAAGTTTCTTTAACTTTTCAGTTAGTTCTTCTTTTTGAAGTTTCTCGGCAAGTTTTGCTAATTCTTTTAATAATTTTTCTTGTTTTGCTAATTCTTTTGCCTCTTTTAAACGTTCTTGAATATCCTTTTTACGCTCTTCTAAAGATTTATTTTCACTCTTTGGTTGTTCTGCCAAATTCTGTTGTAATTTCTCTGTTTGACGCTGTATCATTTGTTGATATTGATTTTGACGCTTCATAAAACTTTGCAATTTATTTTGATCATTCCAATTCATTTCAGATTTGTTTTGCAATGATTCCTGTAATTTTTGAAAATCTTCTTTTACTTCCTTTGATTTTTCTAACGCCTTTTGCAAATCAGAAATTGAATTTTCCTGTTCTTCTAACAACTGATTTTTTAGTTCTTTTTCAGTCTTTTTATAATAAGAAAATGTTTGGCTTTTCATTTTTTTATTACCATTAACTCTATCATTATCAGATACTTCAAAATACATTTCGTAATCAATTCCATCTTGTAACTCAATTCCATCAGGAAATAAATAGTAAAACTCTTCAAAAGAAGAATGATTAATTTTAATCGAATGCTTTTGCAATGCTTTTTTATTCTGAATATCATAATACACCAAATTCAAATTGTTCAATCCATAATCATCACTCAACTGACCTGCAAACTGAACAGGACCTCTTGAAATAGAATCAATATCAGATTTTACAGAAATTTTTGGGTATTCGTCTTTCACAACTTGTATTGTAAAACTGAGCGTTTCATAATCTTCTAAAGCATCATTTGAAGTTGAAATTTGATATTCAATATTGTCTCTTATTCGTTTATTAAATTCAAATATGTTCTCCTTTTTTTCTGTGAATAATTTTTCATCCGAAGTTAAAAAAGATACTTTTTGAGCGTTTTTTGTTGCTATTTCCCAAGTGATATTTGTGCCTTGAGGAATGATTGCATTACCTGTATTTTTAACTGTTTCTTCACGTTTATGAGTATAAGAAGGATAATCTAAATACATCTGTAAACCTGTAATTGTAGGTGCTTCAATTAAATTTATTGTATATTCTTTAGAAGAAACTCCATTCGCTTCAACATAAAATTTTATTGGTTTATTTACGGATGTAAACACATATTCAAATGAGCCTAAACCATTGTTTTTTAGATAATAATTTTGATCTAAAAAATGAATTTTAGCATCTTCAGGAATGGTATTTCCACGAGTTTCAAGATTTATTTTTAAAGACTTACCTTCAATCACATCTAAATTATTATTCAATAAAATAAAAGAGAAGGGCGCTGGAGGTTCATACGCCATTTTAAAATGCGTTACACGCTCATAACTATCAGAAAATAATGATTTGTTTCCTGTAAAATAAACAAACATCCAAATAACAATTGGAATGGCTAAATATTTAAAATATTTCTTGTTTTTAGTAAAATCTATTGCTCTTCTAAACGGAATTGGTTGTAGTCCCTTTGCTTTTTGATCGATACTTGCCAATAATAATTCTGATTGGTTAGAATTATCATTTAACTGTAATATATTTAGTAGTTTATCATCAACTTCTTTAAAGTGATTTCCGATGATTTTTGAGGATTCTTTTAGTGAAATTCCTTTTTGAAACCCTATTAACTTAAAAATGGGAATGAAAACAAACTTGAATAAAAGCGCCAATTCAACCAAAATAAATAACCAAAAAAGAAATGTTCTTGCAGTTGGTTTGAGCCACAAAAAGTGCTCTATCAATAAGGTGAAAATAAAATACAACAACCCGAATGAAAAAAACAGAATCAGTCCTTTTATGAGTTCGTTTGTATAATATTTCTTAACGAACTGTTGTAATTTTGTTTGTATGTTTTTAAAGTTGTTCAGTACTCATCGTTTATTCAAGGCTTCACTTTGAGTGAAACCTTGAATTTTATTAAAAATTAATAATCTATAAAAATACTACTTTCATTGGCAAATAGTATCTTTGCACTTTATTTTTAACAATTTTATATGACTAACGTACGTGTTCGCTTTGCGCCAAGCCCAACAGGACCTTTACATATTGGAGGTGTAAGAACTGCCCTTTTTAACTATTTATTTGCCAAAAAATACAATGGGACTTTTGTTCTACGTATTGAAGATACTGATCAAAACCGTTATGTTGCCAATGCCGAGCAATATATAAACGACTCATTAGATTGGTTAGGAATTCCTGCAGATGAAACTGTAAATAAAAATGAAAAATTCGGTCCTTATCGTCAATCAGAACGTAAAGACATCTATA
Organism: Flavobacteriaceae bacterium; assembly: GCA_021647835.1. GTDB lineage: Bacteria > Bacteroidota > Bacteroidia > Flavobacteriales > Flavobacteriaceae > Urechidicola. The sequence continues at coordinate 8,723 of JAKITY010000086.1, forward strand.
AAAAAAATATTCAAGAATTACTTGATTCTGGAAACGCTTATTATGCTTTTGACACTGCCGAAGATTTAGATAAAGAACGTAAAGGTCATGAAGAAAACGGAAAAACGTTTATCTATAATTGGCACAATCGTGAAAAAGGACGTTTGATAAATTCATTGGTTTTAACTACTGATGAAGTGCAAAAACGCATCAAAAATGGAGAAAAATATGTTATTCGTTTTAAATCTCCACAAGATGAGATTTTAGTGATGAATGATATTATTCGTGGTGAAATTAAGATTGATACAAATATATTGGATGATAAAATCCTCTTCAAATCTGATGGAATGCCAACCTATCATTTAGCAAATATTGTAGATGATCATTTGATGGAAATAAGTCATGTAATTCGTGGTGAAGAATGGTTGCCTTCAATGGCTTTACACATTTTATTATACAGATCATTTGGTTGGAAAGCGCCAGAATTTGCACATTTACCATTGATATTAAAACCAACAGGAAAAGGAAAATTAAGTAAACGTGATGGCGATAAATTAGGGTTTCCTGTATTTCCGTTGGCATATACAAATGAAGCAACAGAAGAAACTTCAAGAGGTTATAAAGAAGATGGATATTTCCCTGAAACTGTTCTTAACTTTTTAGCATTTTTGGGTTGGAATCCTGGAACAGAACAAGAAATTTTTTCTTTGAATGAATTAATAAAATCATTCGATTTAGATAGAGTTAATAAATCTGGAGCACGTTTTGATCCTGATAAAACAAAATGGTACCAACAACAGTATTTGCAACAAAAAAGTGATGAAGAGTTGGCGGAAATGTTTACTCCTGTCATTGCGAATGAAATGAAGCAATCTGCTTCTGATAATGTGATTACTTCTTCGTTTACTCCTCGTAATGGCGAATACGTTCAAAAGGTTGTTGGATTGATCAAAGAGCGTGCAACTTTTGTATCTGATTTTTGGGAGTTGAGTGCGTTTTTCTTTATTGCACCAACTGAATACGATGCAAAAGCAGTCAAAAAGAAATGGAAAGAGAAAACTGGTAAATTAATGAATCAATTAGTTGCTGTTATTTCAACTATCGATAATTTCTCATCATCAAATATAGAAAAAATAGTTAAAGAATGGATTACTACTAACGAACTTGGCTTCGGAAAAGTAATGCCTCCTTTTAGGTTGGCATTGGTTGGCGCTATGAGTGGTCCTGACTTATTTAAAATTGCTGAAATGATTGGTAAAGAAGAAACTATTAGCAGAATGGAGAAAGCAATAACGTCTTTATAACAATATTTTATAATTTCTAACGTTTATTGAAATGTTAAATGCTATTTACTTTACATATTTATAGCATTTAAAAGGCATCTTTATAATTGAAACATAAATTAAGTGATTGAGTTAGTCAGTTAGTTGCCGTACGAAAAATACTTAGTAATCAATGTGTTAAAAATGCCTTTATTATGAAAATTAGAAAACATATTGATTGAATATATCACTATTACTCCTTATTTTTTATAAC
>JAKITY010000087.1 GCA_021647835.1 Flavobacteriaceae bacterium
CTAGCATGTAAGTTATGGTCTTTTCCCATATATACATTTTCGCCTGGATTGTGTACAGTTCCTCTTTGACGGATAATAATATTTCCTGCAATTGCAGCTTGTCCTCCAAAAATCTTAACTCCTAATCTTTTACTTTCTGACTCACGACCGTTCTTCGAACTACCGACTCCTTTTTTATGTGCCATTTTAGTTTGCTTTAATTAAATTAGTGCTATTTATTCTATTCCGCCTTTAATATTGTCTTGCCATACTTTCAATTCATCCCATTTTCCATCAGCAGCCATTTTCGCTTGTTTTGGCCATGATCCTGGATTTTTTGATGCATATCTAGAACCAGCTTCTGCTAGAATTTCTTTTAACTTATCAACTTTAGTTCCTGCAAGATCAGCAAAAGTTACGATTCCTGCGTTGTTAAAGATTTCAGCAATCTTCGGTCCAACACCTTCAACTTTTTTTAAATCATCTGCTTTTGAAGTCGCTTTTTTAGAGGCTACTTTTTTTACAGTTGCTTTTTTTACCGTTTCTTTTTTCACTGCTTTTGGCTTTGCTTCTTCTTTTTTAGAAGTTGCTTTTTTTGCTCCTGAAGCAGCAATACTTTCAATTTGAATTTCAGTAAAAGACTGACGATGTCCGTTCTTTTTTCTATATCCTTTTCTACGTTTTTTCTTAAAAACGATGACTTTATCACCCTTTAGATGATTTAAGATTTTGGCAGTTACTACTGCTCCTTCTATGGCTGGGGCGCCAATAGTTACTTTCCCATCATCAAGTAAAAGAACGTTTTCAAATGTTACTTTTGAACCTTCTTTACCTTGTAAACGATGAACAAATACTTTTTGGTCTTTTGCAACTTTAAACTGCTGCCCTACCATCTCTACAATTGCGTACATACTTATTAATTTTAATTTCGCGTTGTTAAAAAATGAGTGCAAATATACTGTTTTTTTATAAATATGCGGCGTGTTTTGAGAAAAAAGTTTTTTTAACACTCTCTATAACAATGATTATTCTTGACTAAAAAATAAGGATTGCTTTTATTTTAACAAAAATGTAACAATTAACACTCTTAGACGTCTTATAAATTAGTATTTTTACAGAAATTTTAATTATAAACAATTTAATATGAAAAAAAGTATCCTTTTACTTTTTTGTGTGTTACTAACAAGTACATTTATGGCGCAAAAAGTAAGTTTTGAAGAATTTGATTTAGAAAACGGTTTACACGTTATTTTACATCAAGACAATACCGCACCTGTAGTTACAACAGCTGTTATGTATCATGTAGGCGCAAAAGATGAAAACCCTGAAAGAACAGGTTTTGCTCACTTTTTTGAGCACCTTTTATTTGAAGGAACAGAAAACATTGAGCGTGGAAAATGGTTTGAAATCGTTACTTCCAATGGTGGTAAAAACAATGCCAACACAAATGATGACAGAACCTATTATTATGAAGTTTTCCCTTCTAACAATTTAGAATTAGGATTGTGGATGGAAGCGGAACGTATGTTGCATCCTGTAATCAATCAAATTGGTGTTGACACACAAAATGAAGTTGTAAAAGAAGAGAAAAGATTGCGTGTCGATAACCAACCTTACGGAAATATTCTAGCCGAGATTAAAAAAAATATGTTTGTAAAACATCCGTATCGCTGGACAACTATTGGCTCTATGGATCATTTAGATGCTGCAACTTTAGAAGAGTTTCAAGCATTTAACAAGAAATTTTATATTCCTAATAATGCCGTTTTGGTGGTTGCTGGAGATATAAATATAACTGAAACTAAAAAATTGGTAAACAAATATTTTAGTGAAATCCCTAAAGGAACTCCTATTAAAAGAGAAACATTTGTTGAAGATGCTATTACAGAAGAATTTACTGCTGAGTATCGCGATTCAAATATACAAATTCCAATGTTAATCAATGCTTTTAGAATACCTTCTATGAAAACAAGAGAAGCATACATTTTAGATATGATTTCTACAGTTTTAAGTGATGGAAAAAGTTCTAGATTATTCAAAAAAATGGTGGAAGAAAAGAAAAACTCTTTAAATGTTGGTGCTGTAAACTTTTCTCAAGAAGATTACGGAATGTATATTTTATACGCACTTCCATTAGGAGAAACAACTATGGAAACTTTACAAAAAGAAATTGATGAAGAAATTGTAAAAATTCAAACGGAATTGATTTCTGAAAAAGAAATGGAAAAGTTGAAAAACAAATTTTTAAATCAATTTGTAAACTCTAATAGTAGTGTAGAAGGTATTGCGCATTCTTTAGCATCATTTTATATGTTGCACGGCGATATTAATTTGATTAACAACAAACTTGATATATACAACGCTATCACTAGAGAAGAAATAAAAGAGGTTGCAAACAAATATTTGAAACCTAATCAAAGATTGATTTTAAATTACCTTCCAAAAGAAGAAAAAAAATAAGAACCATATTATGAAAAAAAATATAATTTTAATATTCAGTTTTGTATTTACAGTAGTAATTATGCAAGCACAAGTAGATAGAAGTATTCAACCAAAACCAGGACCTGCGCCAAAAATAAATTTAAAAACACCTCAAACATTTGAGTTGAAAAATGGACTGCAAATATTGGTTGTTGAAAATCATAAATTGCCAAGAGTTTCGGTTCAATTAATGATAGATAATGCTCCTTTTTCTGAAGGAGATAAAGCAGGATTAAGCGCACTAACAAGTGGCGTTTTAGGAAGCGGTTCAGCAAATATTTCAAAAGAAAAATTTGACGAAGAAGTAGATTATTTAGGCGCAAGTGTACACGTTCATAGTTCTGGAGCATCGGCAAGATCTTTATCGAAATATTTTCCAAGAGTATTTGAATTAATGGCAGATGCAGCATTAAATCCATTATTTTCACAAGAGGAGTTTGACAAAAATGTAAAACAAACTTTAGACGGTATAAAATCTGGAGAAAAAAGTGTTGCTAATATTGCTGGTCAAGTTAGAAAAGCAATTGGTTATGGTAAAAATCACCCTTACGGAGAAATTACAACCAAAGAAACGATTGGAAATATTTCATTAAAAGATGTAAAAAACCATTATGCTACTTATTTTAAACCAAACAATGCATATTTAGTTGTTGTTGGAGATATTACCTTAAAAGAAGTACAAAAATTGGTTAAAAAGAACTTCAAAAAATGGAAAAAAGGAGATTTCAATACAACTACTTTTGACACTCCAACAAATGTTGCTAAAACAGAAATTAACTTTGTAAATATGCCAAATGCTGTGCAATCTGAAGTTACTGTTTTGAGCAATACATTACTTAAGATGTCTGATCCAGATTACCATGCAGTTTTAGTAGCAAATCAAATTTTAGGAGGCGATTTTAATTCGTATCTCAATATGAATTTGCGTGAAGCTCACGGTTATACGTATGGTGCAAGATCGAGCATAAACGCCGATAAATATGCTTCTATGTTTAGAACTGGCGCAAGCGTTAGAAATATGGTAACAGATAGTACTGTAATAGAAACTATGAAGGAAATTCATAGAATTAGAACAGAAGATGTTACCGAAGAAAACCTTGCGAATGTAAAAGCAGGTTATGTTGGTAAATTTGTTTTGGCATTGGAAAAACCAAGAACTATTGCCAATTACGCCTTAAACATTAAGACTAAAAACTTATCAGACGATTTTTACAAAACCTATCTTCAAAAAATAAATGCAGTTAGCGTTGCTGATATTAAGCGTGTTGCAAACAAATATTTTGGCGAAGATAATGCAAGAATTGTAGTTGTTGGTAAAGCAATTGATGTATTGCCAAATTTAGAAAAACTACCGTATGCTATCAATTATTTTGATATTTATGGAAACCCAACGGATAAACCAGAAATGAACAAACCAATTCCTGATGGCGTAACACTACAAACTGTTTTAGATAATTTTGTAAATGCAATTGGAGGAAAAGATAAAGTTGATGCTGTAAAAAGCGTTTTACATTCTTCACAGGCAAGCATGCAAGGGCAAGTTTTAGACGCAACAATGAAATATATGAGTCCAAACAAAACTGCTGCTTTAATAGGAATGGGCGGAATGATTTTAAATAAAACGGTTTTTAACGGAACAAGTGGTTATTCAGAAGCGCAAGGTCAGAAAAAAGTATTGGAAGGAAAAGACCTCGAAGATGCTAAAAACAGCTCAGCTCCTTTTGAAGAATTAAGTATTGTTAAAAACGGTGAACTTTTAGGTATTGAAAATATCAATGGTAGCGATGCGTATGTTGTTAAAACTGGCGAAGGAAGTAAAGTGTTTTTTGATGTTAAAAGCGGATTTAAAATCCAAGCATCAAAAACTCAAAAAGGTCCTGGAGGAAAAGAAATGACACAAGTCTTTGAGTTTTCTGACTACAAAGAAGTTAATGGACTAAAATTCCCTCATCTAATGAAAATGGGAATGGGACCAATGACTTTAGAGTTTAAAACAACTGAAATTAAAATCAATGAAGGTGTTACAGATGCCGATTTTGAGTAAAGCTTAATTTTAATGAAATTTTATAACCGACACAATTCATTTTGTGTCGGTTTTTTTATTTAGTCTTATTCGCCAAATAAACTCCTAGAAAGATAACAAACCCAGATAAAAACTGCATTAAATTAAGATTCTCTCCAAAGATAAATCCCCAAAAAACAGCAACAATCGGAATTAAATAAGTTACCGATGCAGAAAAAATGGGTGTAGATATTTGTACTAACTTATTAAATAATGTTTTAGCGATTGCCGTACCAAAAACGGCTAATACACATATATATGCAAGTGCTTTTTGTGTAGATGGGTTTAAATCGAAGTTTTCATATTTTAAACTATAAAAAAGGACTATTGAAGTTGGAATAATCAGTAAGGCAAAATTCCCTGTAGTTATCGCAATCGCCTTAACATCTTGTAAGTGCTTTTTTATAATGTTTACGTTAATTGCATAACCTAAAGAAGCAATTAAAATAAAACTCATATAAAGGGTTTTACTATCATAACCTATTTCGTTACTAAAATAGATTAATAAAACCGTGCCTATTAAGCCAATCAAAACACCAAATAGTTGTTTTTTTTTTAAAGAATACCCGAACAACAAAGCGCCAAAAATTAAAGTATTTAATGGGGTAAACGAATTTAAAATGGCAGCTATAGAGCTATCCATTTTATTAATAGCATACGCAAATAAAAATGCCGGAAAAAAAGTACCTAGCATTGCATTTAAACTCAACCAAAACCAATTGTTTTTCGTTAAACTAAGAATACTTTTATAAGCAACTAATAATAAAACAATACTAGAAATAAGTATCCTAAACGCGCCAACTTGAATTGGTGTCAAGCCCTTTAATGAAAGGTTTATCAAAATAAAAGAACTTCCCCAAACCAAAGAAAGTAAGATTAAATAAAACCATTTTTGTTGCTTACTGTTCATTTATTTAGTTTTGAGGGCAAAAGTCTAACAATTTATTCGGAAAATGATTCAATTCTGTGTAATTTTGTAAAACAAACTTATTCTTATGAAAGTATTCAATTCTTTATTATCGCTTATATTCATTCTTACTATCACTTCTTGTAAAAGTGATACAAAATCAACATCTGAAAACACTCAACAAATAGCATCAGTTAAAAAAGATATCCAAAATATTGAAGTAAATATTGATGGGATGACTTGTGAAATAGGATGTGCCAAACTTATTGAATCAAAAATCTCTAAATTAGAAGGCGTTGCTGTCTCTAAAGTAAATTTTGAAGAAAAAATTGGAAATTTCACTTTTGATGCAAATAAAATTTCACCTAAAGAAATTGCAAAAAATATTAACGGAATTGCAGGAGGAGATTTATACAAAGTAACTAATATCAAGACTGTTGATTAAAAAATTTATTCAAAAAACATTGTTAAAATACTGTTAAAATATATTATTCATTTATATTTACAGATTATTAACTAAAATTAAACCCAATAATCATGAAATTATTAAAAGGAATTTTAACAATTGCCCTTATAAGTGTAATTGCTGTGTCTTGTAAAGATGCTAAGAAAGATGTAGATGCTGTAAAAGATGGTGTTGAAGTAGTTACAGGTGATGCAAAAGATGCTTCTGCCGATACAGTTGTTCATAAATGTGATGCAAGTTGTAAAGAGAACGGATGTTCTCATGGTAAAAAAGACGGTCAAAAATGTGATGAAAACTGCAAAAAAAAATGTTGTACTGCAAAAATGAAAGGTGAGTGTAAAGCTGCTGACATGAAATGTGGTGAAGCAGATTGCAAAGGTGAAGGTTGCTTAAAATGTGTTGCTAAAAAAGCAGAGTGTAAAGCTAAATGCGCTGCTAAAAAAGCGGCAGGAGATGTAAAAGGTGCTGTTAAAGACGGTGCTGATGCTCTAAAAAAAGTAGTTCAATAAATTTTATTTAAAAAAAATTTAAAAAAGGGTTTCTAATTTGAAATCCTTTTTTTTATGCTCGGTTTTTTTCTTAATGAAAAATATAAAAATAATATACTTATAAAATATAAAACACCTACCAATTGATGTGCTACACCATAAAATAGTGGAATTCCCGCTCCAACATTTAAAACTATTAATACCCCTAACAACACTTGAAAAAGTATTAAAACTAGAGAAATACGTATCCATTTCTTACCCAAATTAGAAACTTGAGATCTGTATTTCACAAATACATAAAACATCATTATCACCAATAAATAAGCCAAGATGCGGTGTGTAAATTGAACCAAAGCAGCGGAAAAGATAAATGTATCGTAATTTGTCAAATTGTGTAATGTCCAGTTTTCAGATTCCAATAGTATTTTTGGAATAAATTTCCCATTCATGCTTGGCCAAGTAGGAAAATAAATTCCTGCTTTCATTCCAGCCATTAATCCTGCAAAAATCATTTGAATAGAAGTGATTAAAATCAAAAATGAAATGGCTCTTGTTCTTGACTTTACAAAGTTTTTTATTTTATAATTATACACATCTGCAATTGTTTTTACCATTGCCCAAATACTTAAAATTGCCAATATAAAATGAAGTGTTAATTTATACGCGTTTACCCAAGGTTTATCTACAAGTCCACTTTTGACCATAATCCATCCTGCGGAAGCAGTTAAAGCCGTAAAAAATATAACCAGTCCTAATCTCTTGATTAAATAAAAATTTATTTTTTTTTGAAAAAGAAATATCAAAAAAGGAATTAAAAAAATGAAGCCTAAAATTCGCGCCCAAAGACGGTGAAAATATTCCCAAAAATAAATAAACTTAAAATCCCTTAATTCAAAATGAGCATTTATTTTATGAAATTGAGGCGTTTGTTTGTACAAATCAAAAGCATCGTTCCATTGTTCAATATTTAAAGGAGGAATTATGCCACTCACAATATCCCAACGTGTAATTGACAGTCCCGAACCTGTTAATCGTGTAATTCCACCAAGAATAACTTGACCAACAAGCATTATTAAACCTATGATGAGCCAAATTCTAATTGTTTTATTGTATTTTTCTTTAGGGGTCATTTTATTTTATCTTTTTACTCATAAATTCATTTTTCATTTCTTTTGAAGTTGTTGAAACTTCGTTTTCCTATCTTTCGACTCTGCTCAATATAAAATCTAGCAGGAATTTAAACTAATTTTAAATTGAGATTCCTGCCTTCGAAGGAATGACAAGAAAGTCTGCAAGTCTAACAGTCTAAGACTCACAAGTCTATTTTCTGCTCTATTAATCACTTCCATTCCACACTTTCCATCAAATTTTTAATGTCTTTTTCGATATAATTTATTGCTGGAAGTATAGAGTCATAGTTTGGTCTTACATCAAAATATAAAGTTCCGTACAGCACATTTTTAACACTATCTGTTACATGAAATTGAATATTTGACGCAACATCACCTTCTATATTTATTATCTTTCCGTACACTTTTCTTACCTCATTTTCATACGGTTGACCAATTCCAATTCCATCTGCTTTTACGGTATGTTCAAAAGTGAGTTTTTCAACTTCTCGTAAAACGGCATCTAAATTATTATTAACATTCCTATATGTTATATGAATTGTAGCTTTTAATTTCGGATAATGAATTTTCATCCAACAATTATTTCCAAATTTAACTGTTGAATTTTGTGAAACTTGAAACGAATATGGGCAATCACTTACAACTTTTTGATACGATGTTTCTGGGTATTCTAACCTCAAAAATGCTTTCGGTTTAGGTAAAGTATCTTCAGTGCATGAGTAAAAAAAGATAAGTGGAATAATAAATATACTAAATTTAACCTTCTTCATTTTCTATTTCATTAATGGTGACCTTTACTTGTTTCAGTCGGCGTTTTTCTACTGCTTCAATCATAAACGTTAGACGCTTAAAGTTTATTATCTCTTTTTTCTTAGGAAAACGTCCTGAAATCTCTAAAAGAAACCCTGCAAGTGTTTCTGTTTCTCCTTTAGCTTCTTCAAACAACTCTTCTTCTACCTTTATTACTTTAGAGAAATCTTTGATTGATGTCTTACCATCAAAAACATAATTATTCTCATCAATCTTAGAATACATCAAATCATCTTCGTCAAATTCATCAGAAATATCACCAACAATCTCCTCAATAATATCTTCGAGCGTTACGATTCCGCTTGTTCCTCCATACTCATCAACAACAACTGCAAGATGAATTTTCTTTTCTTGAAATTCTTTTAAAAGATCATCTAACTTTTTATTTTCTGGAACAAAAAATGATTCTCTAACCAAACTTTGCCATTTAAAATTTTCTTTATCCAAATGCGGTAATAAATCTTTGGCGTATAAAACACCTATAATTTCATCAATACTTTCGTGATATACAGGGTTTCTCGAAAATCCTTTTTCAATAATTTGAGACAATACATTCTTGTAAGTTTCATCATCAGAAATTGCAAAAACATCAATTCGAGGTTTCATAATTTGCACCGTTTCTGTGTTTCCGAAATTAACAATTCCTTCTAAAATTTTTTGCTCATCATCTGTTGTTGCACTATCAGATGTTAACTCTAATGCTTGCGATAATTTTTCTACCGAAAAATCTGATTTTTTACGTCCAAATCTACTCTCAACCAAACTTGTTAAACTCATTAAAGGTACACTCAAAGGCGTTAAAAGTGTGTTTAAAGCTCTAATTGGCGAACTCATTAAAGTTGCAAATTTCATCGCATTTCTTGTTGCATATACTTTTGGCAATACTTCGCCGAACAGCAAAATAAGAAAGGTAACTAAACCGACTTCAATTGCAAATTTTAGATAAATATTTTCAATTCCGCTAAATAATTCTTCGCCTAAAAAAGCAAAGACCAATACAATCAAAATATTTATAAAATTATTGGCAATAAGAATTGTTGCTAATAGTTTTTTTGGTTTTTCTAATAGTTTTACTACTGATTTTTGACGTTTAGACTTCGATTCTGACACTTCATCTAAAGTAACTTTAGAAAGTGAAAAAAATGCTATTTCAGAACCTGAAATAAATGCAGAACAAACTAATAAGGCTAATAAAACAACAAATTTTAGTACAAATGCTGTACTAATCATTACGATTGAAAAAAATAAAAAACTCGAAGGTTCTGGATCCAATTATACTATTAATTTAATTTAAAAAGGTAAATCATCGTTTTCTACAGTATCTGTTTTAGGCTCAACTGTTGGCGTTTGTTTTGAAGTAGATTGTGACGAATTTGCACTCAACTCTCTTTTGGTTGACAAGAAAGTCATATCAATTACATGAATTTCTGTTGTGTATCGCTTTACGCCTCCATCACCTTCCCATTGACGTGTTTTAATGCGTCCTTCGCAATATACTTTATCGCCTTTTGTCAGATATTTTTCACAAATTTCTGCTAATTTATTTCTTACTACAATATTATGCCACTCAGTTGTAGTCACTTTATCTCCTGTTGTTTTATTGGTGTATGACTCGTTTGTAGCTATTGGGAAGCGCCCTATAGAATTCTTATCATCAAAATAGTGCATCTTCACTTCGTCACCAAGATGACCTATCAATATTACTTTGTTTACTGTTCCTGCCATTGTATTTCTTGTTTACACTTCAAAAGTACTAAAAAAATCTATTGAGTTATACACTTAGACGACATAATTTATTGTTGATTTTTAGCCAGTTATAAAAAATAAGGAGTAATAGTGATATATTCAATCAATATGTTTTCTAATTTTCATAATAAAGGCATTTTTAACA
>JAKITY010000088.1 GCA_021647835.1 Flavobacteriaceae bacterium
TTGCTATCGAATTAACCGCTCTCAAAACAAAGACACAATATTCAATAACTTAATCAAGAGAATGGTAAAAACAGACAATATTTATCACAAAGAAATAATATGCGTCTAAATGCTTACCTCAAAATAAATTAATGAAATTTAAAAAAACATACAAATTTTCTTTTTGGAGTGCCCTCATTATAGCGCTATTTAATTTTGTTCTGTTTCTTTTGTTAAATAGTATTCTTAATAGGTCTATCGATTTTTTATTCTTGTTTTTAAGCACGTTTTTTATATTCATTTTTTCTATTCTTATCATTCAAATGCGTGTGGAAAAATTTATTTATAGACGTATAAAGAAGATTTATGATGAAGTTTCTCTATTAAATGTTGATGATTTAAACAAATCTAGCATCACAACAAATATGGAGACATTATCTGAAGAGGTAAAGAAGTTTGCCGAAAATAAACAGATTGAGATTGCAACTTTAAAAGAAAGAGAATCCTATAGAAGAGAATTTTTAGGAACTATTTCTCACGAATTAAAAACACCTTTATTTACAGTACAAGGCTATATTTTAACCCTTCTTGATGGTGCTATTAACGACAAGCAAATACGAGAAAAATACCTTCAAAGAGCAGAAAAGGGAGTGGAAAGGTTGGTAGCTATTGTTGAGGATTTAGATATGATTTCTAAGTTAGAGTCTAATGAACTTGGTCTAAAAATTGAGCAATTTAATATTATTGAGTTAATACAAGGTGTCTTTGATTTACTCGAAATGAAAGCAAAAAAGCGCGAAATTATAGTACGTTTTAATAAAAATTACGATGTTCCTGTATTAGTAAAAGGTGATGTTAAGCGTATAGAACAAGTGTTGATTAACTTGATTGTAAATTCTATAAAATATGGCTCAATTAACGGAATAACAACTGTGAGTATTGAGCCTTATAAACAACAAAAACTACTTATAAATATTGCTGATAATGGCGAAGGAATTGAAAAAAAACACCTTTCTCGACTATTTGAACGGTTTTATCGTGTAGATCAAAGTCGTTCTCGGGAACAAGGAGGTTCTGGTCTTGGATTATCTATTGTTAAGCATATTATAGAGGCTCACAACGAAACTATATTGGTGGAAAGTGAATTTGGTAAAGGCTCAACATTTTCATTTACGCTTAAAAAAGTCGAATAACTCTGTTTTTATTTCTGATAAATTTTCGTTAAAACCATTATAGTTATTCACCTCACTCAACATTTTTATTTTAAATTTTTTAGTAGATGAATATGGTGCAATTCTCAATTTTTGCATTCGTTTTGCCAAATATTCCTGTTCGTACTGTCCTGTCGTTGGAATAAAAAATGCTTTTTTACCCAGAATTGCCAAATCCATAATTGTAGAATATCCCGAACGAGCCAAAACTAATTTACTTTCATTAATTGCCGTTTCTAATTCATTGGTCAATAAATAATTATAGAATATTATGTTGTTCTCTTCTTTTATTTTTTGATGTTCTTCCACAATACCTTTAACAAACAATACTTTTCCGCTATAGTTTTGAAGTTCACTTATCAATTTTTTTTCTAACTGATTTCGCAAAGGCTCAATTCCTGATAATAAGACTAATAAATTATATTTTAAAGGAATTAGCTTCTTCGTAAATCGACTTAAAAAACCAATAAATTTTTGATTTCTGATTTTATTAGAATGTGACAGTTTTTTGGAAAAACTTCTTTCTAAAGGTAAGTCAGGAATCCAACATTCATCAAACTTATTAATGAATGTTTGGTGTAATTTACTACTAAAATAAGTTGTGTTTCCTGAAAAAACATTTAACTGATGTGTAATAAAAACTGATGGAATTTTATAACTTCTTACTCCAAATCTATTATCAGAAATGATTCCAATAAGGTTTTCTGATTCAACTAAATTTTGGGTAAGTCTCTTTTCTTTTTTGATAATTTTCAATACTCTTGGAGTACCCAAAAGTAATTTCCATTTAAGGAGATTTCCATTTTTTGGGTACTTGATATTATAAGAAGGTAATTCGATTGATTTTAAGTTTGGAAATTCTTTTTGAAGTAATCTTAATGCCTCTCCATCACTTGCTAAAATAGGGTTAAAATCTAACTCGATTAATTTGTTAATAATAGGAATACATCGTGTTGCGTGACCAAGTCCCCAATTTAATGGAGCAACTAATATGTTTTTTTTAGAGGTCAAAACCGATGTCTTTTCGGTAGTTCATCTTATCAAAAGAGATGTTTTTGATACTGTTATAAGATGTTTTAAGTGCTTCTTTATAATCACTTCTAAAAGAAGTTACAGCAATTACTCTTCCGCCATTAGTAAGAATTTCTCCGTTACTATTTCTTTTTGTTCCTGCATGGAAAATAAGAGAATCTTCTATATTTTCTACTCCTGAAATCACTTTTCCTTTTTCGTATGCTTCAGGATATCCTCCAGAAACTAACATTACTGTTACTACAGAGCGTTCATCAATTTCTATTGCTGCATTTTCTAAATTATTTTCTCCTGTGGCAATTAATAATTCTAACAAATCTGACTTGATCCGAGGAATTACAACTTCTGTTTCTGGATCTCCCATTCTGCAATTATATTCTATAACCATAGGTTCGTTATCAACTTTTATCAATCCAAAGAAAATAAACCCTTTATATGGAATGTTATCTTTTTGTAGCCCTAAAACAGTTGGTTTTATGACTCTTTCTTCAATTTTTTGCAAATACTCTTTATCTGCAAAAGGAACTGGAGAAATTGCTCCCATTCCGCCCGTGTTAAGTCCTTTATCTCCTTCTCCAATACGTTTATAGTCTTTAGCGTTGGGCAAGTTCACGTAATTTTTACCGTCTGTTAAAATAAAGCAACTCATCTCAATACCGTCTAAAAACTCCTCTATTATAACTGTTTTACTTGCTTCTCCAAACTTTTCGTTGGTAAGCATATCTGTTAGTTCATCTTTTGCTTCTTGTAAGTTTGGTAAGATTATAACGCCTTTTCCTGCTGCTAAACCATCAGCTTTTAAAACATAGGGCGATTTTAGGGTTTCCAAAAAGTCAAAACCTTCGTTTAAATTCTCTTTTGTAAAACTCTTATATGCTGCTGTAGGAATGTTGTGCCTTTGCATAAATTCTTTAGCAAACTCTTTACTTCCTTCGAGCTGTGCCGCATATTTTTGAGGTCCGATTACATGAATATTTCTTAATTTTTCATCTGCCAAGAAAAAATCGTGTATTCCCTCTACAAGCGGAACTTCTGGACCTACTAAAACAAGTTTTATAGCGTACTCTAAAACTGCTTTTTTTACTTCTTTAAAATCAGAAATATTAATATTTAGATTTGTACCAAGTGTTTCTGTTCCTGCATTTCCTGTGGCAATAAATAGTTGGTTCAACTTACTACTCTGTTTCAGTTTCCATGCAATCGCATGTTCTCTTCCTCCAGAACCAATGATTAGTACATTCATTTAATATGCTTTTTCTTCTCCTCTAATTGCATTTAAAAGAGTTTGTGCTATTATTTTTAAATCTAAAATAAATGACCAATTATTGATATAAAAAATATCCAATCGTACTCGATTTTCCATATCAGAAATTTCTTCAATTTCTCCACGAAAACCTCTAACTTGTGATAAACCTGTAACTCCAGGTTTAACTAAATTTCTAACAAAGTATTTATCTACAATTTTAGCATACTTTTTCGACTGGCTTGTCATGTGTGGTCTTGGTCCAACAACACTCATGTCTCCTAAAAAAACATTAATAAATTGAGGCAATTCATCTATACTTGTTTTTCTAATAAGTTTACCTATTCTTGTTACTCTTTGATCTCCTCTTGTTGCTTGAATTTTATGCGCCTCTTTATTCACTCCCATAGATCTAAACTTGTAGCATTCAAATTGCTTACCATTTAGTCCATCTCTTAATTGTATAAAAAACAAAGGGCCTTTTGACTCAAGTTTAATTAAAATAAAAAGGATTGGTGTTAACCATGACAACACGAATATAATAATAAATGACGAAAAAATAATATCAAATACTCTTTTAGAATATTTAATTATAGGATTATCAAATGGTAGTTTTTTTAAGGAAAGGATAGGGATGTAATCATAATAATCTAATACCATCCCTTTGCTAAAAAGTCCTTTAGAATCTGGTATTAATTTTATAGGCACATTGTTTTTTTCTCCAAAAGAAATAATTTTTTTAATTTCTTCTTTTGAGAGTTCAGAAATAGAACAAAATACTTCATCTATTCGATTAGGTAATACATAGTCAAAACTATTTTCGATTCTTCCTAAATACTTGGGTTTATCTGCGTTGTTATCAGAGAAATAGCCTTTAAATCTATACCCCAAATCATTTCTCAAATTAAAAAGGTTGGTTAAGGATTCTATTGATTGATTTCCTCCTAAAATTATTACATCTCTAAAATTACCTCCTCCAATCCTATATTTTTTTAAGGCATAGATAAATAAAAATTTAAAAAGTATTATCCCGCTAAAAATATATAGTAACGTTTTTGTTTGGTTTCCTACCGAAACCCCTTCTTTAAACAAACTAAAATAGGAGAAGTATGCTAAGAAAAATACGCCTAAATGTACTATAAGTAAGGATACTATTTTGGCGAGTTTTGTATATCTATATACATTATAAAAATTTGTGTAAAAAGAAATTATTAGCCATGAAAAATTAATATATAATAAATAGGAGATATCTAAGTATAGTTCTCTCGATATTATAAACATCACTAAATTTATAATAATTAAATCTATTAAAATAGATATTGGTTTTAAATATATTGAATAGCCTTTTTTCAAATTATTTCAAATAAATTATTCTATGTTCCATTTTCTAAGAGTTTTGTCGGCAGAACTCGTATAAAAAGTACTACTATCTTTAACTCTTATTTTTATTATTCGTTTTTTGATTTTAAATTCGTTTTTAATCTTTAACGTTTCTTTTTTAATCAATCTTATTAGACCATTCCAATCACCTGTAATAATATAATCTTTTTGAATGTCTAAAGCCTCAATCACTGTATCTCCAATAAATATTTCTTGATTTTCAAGACTATTATTGACATTAACTTTAATTAATTTACCATTAAAAGTTGTTATGTAAATGTTATTTGATTTGTTGTCGAAAACAAAATTAGTTAAAATATTATCACTATCATAGATAAGTTTCTTTTCTTTATTTTCAACATTATACTCAAATAACTTTCCTGAATCAGTTATGTAATACAGTTTATTGTTATTAAACTTCAGTTTTCTTGAAAAAGAATCTAAGGTGACTTTGTCAATCAATTTATATAAAGGGGTTTCTCCATATTTATAAACATCAATCGATTTGTTTTTTTTACTTAAAAAAAATATTTTTTTATCTGGAAGTAGTAAAAAATCGATCAATTCTGTATTATAATGGACGTGATATTTATCTACTTCTTTGGTTTCAAAATCGTAAAAACGTATTGAACTCCTGTCTTTATTTAACTCATTTGAAGAAGCAACGATAAAGTCATTGGTTTTTGGATAATAAATGTTTAAACCATAACCACCAATAAAATATCCGTTACTTTGTATTAATGAATCTGTTTTTTTAGTAATCAGATTAAAGTTTTTTATATCTCTTTTTTCAATATAGACAATAGTGTTATCATTAATTTTAAAATCTCTGATTGGAAAATTGGTCTTTAAAACAATTTCTTGAGTATATGATGTATTAAAAAAAATAAGGCTTAAAAAAAATAAAAACAATCTCATAATTAACTTTCTTTAATTTTAAATTTACTTAAAGAAGAGTAATAATACAAAAATATAGTACAAAAGACTATTCCATGGTGTCGATTATAAATACTTTCAATCAAAGCCATAAAACCTACAATGATTAAGAAGATGCAATATTCTTTCTTTAGTTTGTCTTTTAATTTAAAAAGAGGTGAAATATATGTTGTGACAATTAATGAAAGCCCAATGAACCCAAATTTTATTAAAAAGGTAAGATATTGATTGTGAGAGTTGTAGTTTGAATCTAAAAAATCATAACTTCCTGATAGAAAATGATTTTTATTTAACATTAAATGCTCATTCAGTGTACCATACCCAAAAAGTGGGTTTTCATTTATTATTTTAATAGTTTCAAGCCATATTGTCGATCTAAAATCAATAGCTCTTAAATATATATTTAAAAAATACTTGTTGAAAATGAAAAGCAAAACAACAACACTGAGGCTAAGTGAAATTATTTTTAATTTATTCCACTTGAGTTTTATTATTAAATAATATGAGGTAATTAATGCTAATATAAATATTGCAGCCTTACTTTTAAAAAAAAATAAAAACATCATAAATAATAAGGTAATTCCTACTGTTATAGTTTTGACTTTTAATGAGGTGTTCTTTTCAAAATGGGATAACAAATAATTAACGCTAAATAATAAGTATAGTGAAAAATATAAATGATGGATTTTAAATGTTTGTAATACATTATTTCTGTCATAAATTTGATTCTCATAAACTGAGTAAATTATTATCAATAATGTTGTAAACAATAACCCTGCAATAAATACTTTTGGAAGTAATTCAATAACACTTTCTTTCTTGAAAAAAAGAGGGATAAATATAAAAATTATATAAGGAGCATAACCTCTTTCGAAAGTCTTAAAAAAATTATCAATCCCATCAATAAAAATTCCTTGAAAACATATATAAGTAAAAAAAACAATAAATATATTTATTGTTTTTTTATGATTATAATACCAACTGAAATCTCTTGTGAAAATAGATTTTAAAAGACCTATTACAAGAGCTACAAATAATAGTTTAGAACTTGTTTTAATTGACTGCGTTAACGTAAAAACAGAAATATAAAAAAAGACAATTTCTATTTCTTTAAAAACATTCTTAATTAAATTCACGTGTAGTTTTAATTTAATTTATTTAAAACTTTTTTTATTCTTAGTTTTAAGATTTCAATTAAAAAAAGAGGGTTCGAGTACAAATATCTTTTTGTTAAGCGCCAACTGGTAAGCGCTCTATACAACCATTCCAATTTAATTTTTATCATCCATTCTGGTGCTCTCTTCTTTGTTTTTGCAATGAAATCAAAAACCGCGCCTATTGAGGCTACAAATTTGAAGTTTATAAATTCCTTATTCTCTTCAATCCACTTTTCTTGCTTAGGAGCTGTCATACCAACAAACAATATGTCTGGGGAAAAATCATTTATTGATACATGCATTTCACTATTTTCATTTTCAGAAAAAACATCTTTAAAGGGCGGAGATAATGTTTTAATTATAATGTTGGGATATTGGATGTTGATTTTAGTTTTAATAATATTTAGTACTTGATTACTCGAACCCAAATAAAAACACTTTAAATTATTTTTATTTGCATGGTTTAACAAGAAATTGTGTATGTCGGCTCCTGCAATTTTAATTACTTTCTTTCTCAATAACCTTCTAATCATAAAGACTATTCCTTCGCCATCTGGAAGTAAAACATCACTTTTTAATAGCGCCCTCTTAAAACTATCATCATTTTTTGCAACAATATATGAGTGCGCATTAATAGTATTGATAACTACTTTTCCTTTTCTTTCTAAAATAGTTTCTAATTCAGTATTAAAAATTTTATACTTATTTATCTCTACGCTCATGGTTTAACTTCAAAATAGCAACTAAATTTCTTTCAAAAATCGCTGTTGTATAATTCTCTAAAAATCGATTTCTACACGCCAAAGATACATCTTTATTCAAATATTGGTTTTGAATTTCTATAAAAGAATTTAGTATTTCATCTTTGCTTGAGATTATTCCGACTTCTTTAGTAACAATTTCTGAAACGGCTCCAACATCAAATGCCAAAACTGGCAACCCATATGATAAGGCCTCTAATACCGTTAGGGGAAATACTTCCTTTTTAGAAGGGAATAAAAATATATTAGCCTTTTGAAACAATTCTTTCTTTGTTTGCCCTTCCACAAAGCCATGATATGATACAATCTCGTTTAATTTATTTATATTTATATACTCATAAAAAAACTCTTTGTCTTTTTCTGAAAACCATTCTCCTGCAAAATGAAATTTCACATTATTCTTTTCATGTTGGCTAATTTCTTTAGCTAATTTTAATGCTATATCATAGCCTTTATCCAACATCATATTTGAAAGAAATAGCACATTTGTCGTTTGAATTTTATTTTTATTCCTTAATCTTTTTTCAAAATCCTTTAAAGTTACCTTTTGCTCGACTCCATTATTCAAAATATGTAATTTTTTATAATTATTTACAACCGCTACTTCTTTTTTCATGCATTTAGATATAAATATCAAATGAACTTTATTTACAAAAAAAGAAGTTAGTTTTTTTGATATTATGGAGGAAGTTGTGAAATTGTTCACTCCCTTTGAATGATAATGATAAAACACTCTATACTTAATGAACAAGTTAAAAAACTTAATTGGTAAAGACAGTATTAAATCTCTATAAAATGCTTTTCCATTTGGTGATGCTGTAAAATAAATTACCTGTGGTCTAAAAACTATAATACTTGATAATATTCTAAAAAATAACTTGATAAAATAAAATATCTTTTTTATACTAAATTTTCTAATATCGCTAAGTTTTTTTGAGGATTCTATTTTTATAAATTTGGTGTCAAATTCAAACCTTAAAAAATCACTATTTAAAATTGTATCTCCAATAATAGATGCTCCATGAACAGGCGGTGAATAATGTAGGATTAGAAGGAGTCTTTCTTTTTTCATTTTTTAATAGCCTTTTACATTTAAAGTATTATATATTCTAATAAAATTCATTGTTTTTTGCTCCCAAGTGAAGTTATTTTTTATAATATCAAAGTTGTCTTTTCCTACTTTGTTGATCATTTTTTTATTGTTATAAAAAAATGATATTTTTTTTGCCAAATTAGTTTCAATTTCCTGAATATTATCTTTTTCTGAAACTAATTGTAATTTTTGATTCTCTTTAACAAATTGTTTTGGACCCCCATAATCTAACGCGATTATGGGTAGACCGTTTGTCATCGCCTCTAAAATTACAAATCCTGCATTCTCTAATGTAGGAAATAAAAACAGATGTGACTCTTTAAAACAATTCATCAATTCACTCTGTTTTATTTGACCTTTAAAATCTACATTTCCTTCAATTTTTAACTCTTTTACATAATTAATTAGTTCTTCTTTTTGTTCTCCATCACCCACTATTTGTAATTGTATTAAATCTCTTTCTTTCTTAGAAAGAAATTTTAAAAATATTGAAAATGATTTGATTGCTAATCTAAAGTTTTTAATATATCTTAACTGACCAGCTGTAATAATTTTAAACTCTTTTTTACTCAAATCTTTCCCTTCATAGTTGTTTAGTAATTCTTTTCTTATTGCTATTGCTGGCATGTAAGAAAACTTATGTAAATACCCGTCTTGAATTCTGACAGTATTTTTTACATTCTCACTTGTTCCAATAATAATATTAGATTTTTTTTTACACATCCAGAAAAAAACATCTAACCTTCTAATTATACTTAAAAATATAGTTTTTCTTTTTTCTGCTTTTTGATGTTTTTTTAAGTAAATAAATTTATTGTCAATTGGGTTATTACTACCTATAGGTCCCCAAATAAAAAAGTTTTCTTTATTTTTAAGCAAGATGAAAAGGGATGGAAACCAATCATTTACAAAGGTAATATGATGTATTATTTGAAACATTTTTCTCTTATCCCAAAGTTTAATAACCGCTCCAAACATCCATAAATAATAATAAATTCTAACAAATGGTATCTTCCTTTTAATACACAAAAAGATTACTGGTAAATCATAAAAAATAAAAAACAAATTACTTGGGATTATCTCTTTTTCTATTATTTGCTGATTATTTTTTCACTATTGTTTGGTTTGGCTTGGAACTTTTCGATTGGGTTTATGATAGAGTTCTCTCCGTTGTGGAAGATATGGTGGAAACTTTCACTTCAGAAGGTCTTTATTGCAGTTTTTGAACAATTCTGTATAAGGCGAT
>JAKITY010000089.1 GCA_021647835.1 Flavobacteriaceae bacterium
ACTGTCTGCTAAAGTAGGTTGTTTGTGTATTTTCATAATCAAATATACGACTTAATTAACTTATAATCAGTAAAATAAATGATTTTTTTTGTAAAAAATTGTAACTTTTTTACCTTGCAACGGTCTTTATTTTATTAAATTAAGTGATTTTTACATCAGTTCTTTGTTAACCACGCTTAAAATTTATAACCTCCTTTTTTCACAAAAAGAAAATTCATGGTTTTTCTAGGAAATACAATAATTACAAATACAAATATGTAAAGAACTGTCAGGATTCTTTTATTTATTGAGTTTATACTAATGTTAGTTTTCAAAAAATCTATTTCGTAGTAATAATAATTCAGGAAAATTGCTAAAATAGATATCAAGATTATAATAGGTGATATAATAACAAATGCTGTTCTTGTCCTGTAAAATGTATATAATTCAGTTTTAATGTTAGCCACATATTTGATTACTTTTATATTTTGAGTGGTTTTACATGGATAGGTCATAAATATATTTCTCATTATTTGATTCATAAACCCTGAACTTGGTTTAATTCTTAATGTATACTTTTTGTAAATATTTGTGTAACCATCGACGAATTGTTCCATATTATTTATATTGAGTGGATATTTGGAGATGAAAGATTTAATTTCTTGCAACTCGTTATCTTTTAAAATTACTAATAACGCGTCTATCATTAGTATTATTGATATTAAAAATAATATTATCCAAATATTTAAAATCCTATAAATTGGCTTTGGCTTGAGTAAATAATCATAATATTCAACATTTTCTATATTTTTAATTCGATAATCTAATTTTCTTATTTCTGGTCTTAAACTAGTAAAAGCATAAAATTTAAATTCCTCATTTTTATTGATTAAATCAAAATTTATGATAAGTGATTTCCCTTCTGTTTTAAAATTAGTTTTAATCTCAGATTTTAATGATTCAATTTCTCTAATAGTGTCATTAAACTCGATTTTTATTGGCCTTATAATATCTATTGATGAAATTGACTGTGAGCCATTTTTTATTAAAATTAGTGTCTTAAATAAATTATTTGTTTTGTTTGAATTTTCTAACGAAATATTAATTTCAGGGCTTTCACTAACATATTCATAAAGTTGCCAATACGTTATCAGTGCAACAATAATTAAAAAAAACTTTTTTAACACTTTGTAAGATAATTCTTGAATTGTTTTTTCAGGTGTTGTTTTACTTTTTTTGTTCATCAGTTATATTTGCTAAATGTCAAGATCAATTCTGTTTAAATTGACTTTATCATACGTTAGCGAATATAGCGTTTAAAAATAAAAATCCACTAAAAACAAAATTCATATATTTGAAACTCACAAATCCATTCATCAGAAAATGAAAAAAGCAGTGTTCCTTTTAAGTATCTTCTTTATACAATCAGTATTTAGTCAAGTTTATAAAAAATCAGAACCCTTAGCACACACTTATTCTATCGTTGCTCGAGATTCAGTAACTGGAGAAATGGGTGTTGCAGTACAATCGCATTGGTTTAGCGTTGGTTCAATCGTAATTTATGGGAAAGCAGGTGTTGGTGTTGTGGCTACACAATCTTTTGTAAATCCTATGTATGGTCCAAGAGGATTGGCGTTGATGGAGCAAGGGTTATCGCCTCAACAAGCCTTAACTGCATTGCTACAAAATGATAAAGGAGAGGCAGTACGACAAGTTGCAATGCTTAATAATAAAGGTGAAACGGCGGCACATACAGGAAGCCAATGTATAGAAGCAGCAGGACACAGACAAGGCAAAAACTTTTCAGTACAAGCAAATTTAATGCTCAAAAACACAGTTTGGGACGCTATGGCAAACGCTTTTGAGACTACCAAAGGTACACTTGCCGAACGAATTTTAGCATCAATGAAAGCCGCGCAAGCAGAAGGAGGCGATATGAGAGGAAAACAGTCTGCCGCAATATTGATTGTAAAAGCCAAATCTACGGGAAATTCTTGGCAAGATAACATTATAGATTTACGCATAGAAGACCACAAAAATCCTATTGAAGAATTGGAACGTCTGATGACTGTTCACAAAGCGTACGATTATATGAATCAAGGTGATATTGCTATGGAAGAAGGTGATTCTGAAGAGGCAGAACATCTATACTCGAAAGCGCAAAATTTGTTTCCAGACAATTTGGAGATGAAGTTTTGGTATGCTGTAAACCTGTTAAATAATAAAGAATTAGGAAAAGCAATACCTATTTTAAAATCAATCTTTAAAAAAGATAGAAATTGGCAATTACTTATTCCGAGATTGGTAAAAAGTAAGTTGCTTACACTAAACAATGAAGATATAATGCATGTTATGGCATTATAAAATCATTATTTCCATTTTTGAAATTCTTCAGATTTAACTAAATTTTCTAATTCATTAAGTCCGTTTTCGTCTTCCTCTTCAATAAAGTTAATCAGTTCTTCTTTTATATAGTCTTGCTCTACTAAATCTTGCAGTACTGCAACAGCGTCTTCATATTTCCCTTCATAAGAAAGCGAGCCAATAAGTCCTGTATATCCTGTAAAAAAATCAGGGTAATTTTCTGTAATATATTTATAATGTTCTGTCGATTTCTTATAATCGTTTCTAATATATTCTACATTTCCTTTCATATAAAATAAAAAATCATCTTCTGTTTGAGTTTGTAGGTTATTAATTGTTTCTAAGGTTTTATCATAATCTTCGAGCAGTAAATAATAATCAATATAGTTTAATGCTAATTTATTGTCATCGGGAAATTGAACGAGCATTTCTTTCATTGTTTTTTGATACTCCTTATCGCTTACCAAAGAAGAAATTTGATTTTTTATTAAAAAATAATATCTATCCTTAGACAGTTTTCCTTTTATTGAATTAATCAACTTATATGCTTCAGCAACTTTACCTTCACTAACCATTTTTAATGATTTTGTTAGGATTAGCAACTCTTTCAAATTTTTATTTTTCTTTTTCGATTTTTTCTTTTTTGACGAAGCAATAGTATAAACTCTACTCAAAGTTTCACTTATGTATTCCCCTGAAGTATAGATATAAATATCACTAAACTTAAAAGAACCATTAGATTTAGAAACTTTATAATCATGATAGTTTAATCCTGTTTCTTCTGAAAACAATCTAAAAAGAACAGAATAAAAATTTCCTTCTTCATCATATCTATAACTCACAAAATCATAATAACTCCCACTTTCTACTTCTGATATTATCTTTTGCGGCAACGATTCTAAGCCTTTTAAAAAACCTTTAAAAACCTCTTTACCATATATACTTCCAAATGAATAGTTATTGTTTTCCATATTCACTCTAAATCCCTTAGCATCCATTAATGACATATAAGATTTTGTTTTTTTATCAAAAATTGAAGCTTCAATGAGGTCGCCTAATTCAACTGTTTTCGCATCATTCTCCTCAGTTTCTAATAATAATTGTACGGCGTGTTTTCTTTTCTCTTGAGATTGCACAAACACTACATTTACAAAAAGAAACAAAAGAAGAGTTAATTGGTTTAGTTTATTATGATACATCGTTTATGTTTTTTTTATGAAAATACTATTTTTTTTTATAACCACAACACCTTTTTCATCACTTTAGCCTTTGCAACAGTCTCAAACCATTCCTTTTTGGGGTTGCTATCTTTTGTGATTCCGCCACCAATATATAACAATACTTGCTGTTTGTCAATCTCTATTTTCATACACCGAAGATTCACATACAATTCTGTTTTAGAATCATTTATTTCACCTAAAAAACCTGTATAATATTCGCGGTTGTAATGTTCATTTTTTAAGATAAATTCTTTGGCTTTTTCTTTTGGCAATCCACAAGTTGCAGAAGTTGGATGCAATGTTTTAATTAGTTTTGAAAGATTAAAATTTACAGCATCAATCTCTCCAGAAATATCAGCACGAAGATGTACTAAATTTCCTGCTTTTACGGTATAAGTATCTGAAACTTGTAACTTATAATCTGCCAATTGAGAAGCTATATAGTCTATCACAAATTGATGTTCTTGCAACTCTTTCTCATTCCAATTAACATCCAAAGTGCCATTATATTCTTGAGTTGATGCTAATGCCATTATTTTAAACTGCTGATTACCAGTAGAAATTAATAGTTCAGGCGTTGCTCCCATCCAAAGTCCAGAAACTGGATGAAACCATAAATAAACATACGCCTTTGGATAATTGATAATTAAATTTTGATAAATTTCAAATACATCACAATCATCAACTTTAACCAATTCTTTACGCGACAGTACAACTTTATCAACATCAGAAGCATTGATAAAATCAATTCCTTTTTGAACTAATTTCTCATGTTCTATTCTTTCTGTTTCTGATGTGTTGTTTTTAATTTCTGATGCTTCAGAAATCGAAATATCATCTAATTTGAATGAAAATTTATCGGCAGTTGAAAGAGGGATTAATAACGTTTTTTCATTCGAATTAAAAGGTGCGAATACAAATCCGTTTTCAGAAAAATCCGAAGAGAAATAAGTGCTATTATCTTGTTGAAAAACGGCTTCACCGAATTTAGCATTCGGTTTTCTACAAATCACAAACGGACGTTTAATTTCTAACGCTTTTGCAATTCTCTCTTTCAACTTTTTCACTATCAACTATTTTTTAGGTAAAATAATATTGGTGAGTTTACAAAGCGTAACCAAATTATCGTTTTCATCTGTCACTTTTATTTCCCAAAGATGTGTCGTCCTTCCTTTATGTATAACCCTTGCTGTTGCAGTAACAACACCTTCTCTAACGCTTTTTAAATGGTTTGCTGAAATCTCAATTCCACGAATTTCATACTTTTCTATATCAGTAAACAAATGCGAAGCTGCAGAACCAACACTTTCTGCCAAAGCAACTGAAGCGCCTCCATGCAACAAACCCATTGGTTGATGAACAATTGAATTTACTGGCATTGTGGCAACCAAAAAATCTTCACCAAGATCAGTGTATTTAATTGATAATGTTTCCATTAACGTGTTTTTCATAACAACGTTATTCATATGATCTAATACTTTTTGCTTATCCATTATTGTAAAATTCTTTAGTTGTAAAAGTACTAATTTATCACATTATATAGTATTTTTGCACTATTATATTTATAGCCAAATGATTTATAAAATTCGTGCAATACTTGACGTAAAAAAAGATGTAATTAGAGATGTTTTGATTGACAGTTCTAATACGCTTGAAGATTTACATACCATTATTACCAACGCTTTTGGGTTTAATGGTCAGGAAATGGCGTCATTTTACAGAACAGATGATGAGTGGAATCAAGGTGAAGAAATTCCGCTTTTTGATATGTCTGACGCAGGAGAATCATTCTCAATGCAGTCTTGTATTTTAGGCGAAACACTTATCAAGAATGGAGAAAAACTCATTTATGTGTATGATTTTATGTCGATGTGGACATTTTTTGTAGAATTATCTGGCACTGACATTAAAACAGAAAACGATTTGCCTTCTGTTACTTTTTCATTTGGTGATGTTCCTGAAACAGCTCCTGAAAAAGAATTTGTTGCCGATTCTCTCGAAGATGTCTTTGGTTTAGAAAGTGATGATTTTGAGAATTTCGATAGTTTTGAGAATATTGACGATTATGATTTTTAATTCGCAATTCTCTTGTAACAAATTTGTAACTTGCTCGTTTAACTTTATAACAACCAAACTTAGTTACACAATTGGAAACAATCTTATCACTCAAAAATCTTGATAAAAAGTACGGTGCTGTTCACGCAGTTAACAATCTATCTTTTGAAATCAAAAAAGGAAACGTTTATGGCATTTTAGGTCCTAACGGAAGCGGAAAATCAACAACACTTGGAATCATCCTCAACGTAGTCAATCAAACTTCTGGTGGCTTCAGTTGGTTTAACGGCAACTTATCTACACACGAAGCCTTAAAAAAAGTTGGAGCAATTATAGAGCGCCCAAATTTTTATCCATATATGACCGCAACTCAAAACCTAAAATTGGTTTGCAAAATTAAAGGAATATCGTATGATAATATTGATGAAAAATTAAAAATTGTTAATTTGTTTGACAGAAAAAATAGTAAATTTAAAACGTTTTCATTAGGAATGAAGCAACGTTTGGCAATTGCTTCTGCGCTACTAAACAATCCTGAAATTTTAATTCTTGATGAACCAACAAATGGATTGGATCCTCAAGGAATACACGAAATTAGAAAAATAATTACCGAAATTGCATCAAACGGAACGACTATCTTATTAGCATCGCATTTATTAGACGAAGTTGAAAAGGTTTGTTCGCACGTAGTTGTTATCAGAAATGGAATAAAATTATATGAAGGTAGAACAGATGAAATTACTGCTTCGCATGGTTTCTTTGATTTAAAAGTGGATGGAAATCAAGATAAATTAAAAGAAATATTAGCAACTTTTAACGGGATAGCATCAGTAAAAGAAGAAGGAGAATTATTAATTGCAACTTTGAGTAAAAATATCACCTCATCAGAAATGAATAAACATCTATTTAAAAACGGGTTGGTTTTATCTCATTTAGTGAAGCGTAAACCAAGTCTTGAGCAACAATTTTTAACACTAACAAACAACAAGTAAGTCATGTTTAGATTATTAAATATAGAGTTTCACAAACTGAAACACAACAGAGCAAGTAAGGTGTTAATCTTGACATATTTTATTTTATTATCTTCAATTGCGTTAGTTGCCGCTATAAAATTTGATATTGGTCCAATAAAATTTCATTTGGCAGAAATGGGTATTTTTAACTTTCCATACATCTGGCATTTAAGCACATGGCTATCAGCAACTATGAAATTCTTTTTATTATTAGTCATTGTTTCAATGATGGCAAATGAATATAGCAATAAGACTCTAAAACAAAATTTAATTGATGGTCTAAGCAAAAAAGAGTTTATCTTATCAAAGTTCTACACAGTAGTAGTATTTGCTGCCGCTTCAACAATTTTCGTGTTTATTGTCTCGTTGATTTTAGGGCTAATTTATTCTGATTTTAACGAGTCTTCAATTATTTTCTCAGATTTAGAATATTTAGTAGCCTTTTTCATAAAATTAGTTGGATTCTTTTCTTTTGGATTGTTTCTTGGAATCTTAATTAAACGCTCTGCATTCGCAGTTGGAGCAATGTTTGTCTGGTCTTTTATTGAAGGCATCTCTAAAGGATTGTTATATTGGAAAGCAAAAGATTATGTTGATGAAATTATGCAGTTTTTCCCATTAGAAAGCATGGCTAACCTTATCAAAGAACCGTTTACAAGACTAAATACTGTAAAATCTCTTGCAAGTCAAGTTGGAGAAGACTTAAGCAAAGATTTCTCTGTACACCTTACTGATATTGTTATCGTTTCTATTTGGACATTTATTTTCATATACCTCTCATATAGACTTTTAAAACGCAGAGATTTGTAAGTGTTAAAGTTTAGTGTCTATTGAGATAGTTTCTATGTGTTTTGTACATTTGGAGATTACACTATTTATCCAATAGAAATGAAAAAACTTATATATATATTTATATTATTATTTTCTATCACTTCCTTTTCGCAACAAGAAGCAAGCAAATGGTACTTTGGACGTAACGCTGCCTTAGATTTTAGTAGCGGAAACCCTATTCCTATATCTGGAAGTGAACTTAATACTGATGAAGGCTGCTCTTCATTCGCAGACAGTAGCGGAAATCTATTGTTTTATATTGGTGCTAATCCTGTTTTCCCAAATAACTTAACGGTTTGGGATAGAAATGACAATCCAATGCCAAATGCAAGTCCTGCACTTGGAACTGGCTTAGAAGGAGATGTCTCAAGTTCACAAGCTGCACTAACAGTTCCTGCACCAGGAAATCCCAATCTTTTTTACATTTTCACCTTAGGTGCATTATCAAGTGGAAATTCAGGTTTTTTTTATTATGAATTAGACATGACTCTTAATGGTGGGTTAGGAGATATTTCTGCAGGACCATTTGACTTATCTGATGGAAATGCTTTGAGTTGGTCAGAAAAAGTAACTGCAGTAAAAGGGGATGACTGTAATACCTTTTGGGTTATTTCTTTTGTACAAAACAGATTTTATGCCTATAAAGTAGATGATATTATAGGTGTTGCAATCTCATCTCCTGTAATATCTGTTTTAAATAATGCTCCAGACGTAAGAGGTTATTTAAAAATCTCTCCTGATGGCACAAAACTAGTTTCTGCAAATATGGGGTCTGGAACTTTCCTATATGATTTTGACAATGTAACAGGAGTTGTTTCTAACCCTCAAACTTTAAATCTAAGCGGGAATACAGGTTATGGCGTAGAGTTTTCATTATCTAGTCAAAAACTATATATCAGTACAGGAGATTTTGCATCTGGAAGCCAAGAAAATCTATACCAATTTGATGTTTCCCTTCCCACAATAGCAAATATTAATACCTCAAGAGAACTTATTCATACCTACATTAACGCAAGAGGAGCATTGCAAATGGCTTCAAATGGTAAAATTTATAGAGCTAGTAGAGACAGTGCAAGAATAAGTGTAATTAATAATCCTGAAGAAACAGGTGCTGCAAGTAACTACTCTCATCAAACTGTAGATTTAGGAGGTCCAATTTCTTCAGATGGATTACCTCCATTTATATCATCTCTACTACTTCCTCTTGAAATTACAGAATCTGGAAGTACAGTACCGCTAAACAATCAAATTCAGAATTTATGTAATGGCACTGACATTACATTTACTCCAGAGCCCGTAGCAGGAAGCCCTACTTATGTATGGACTTTTGACAACGGAACAAGTGTTGTTGAATTATCAAATGGTTCAAGCCCTAATTTAACATTAACTACTATAAATAATACAAACGATGGTATTTATAAACTTACCGTTACTGTAATTGATGAATGTGGAATCCCAACAACTTTAGAAGGAGAATTTACCATAGAAGTTTTTGACCAACCTACCGCCGTTCAACCATCAAACATGGTTCAATGTGATGATGACAATAACGGCACAATTCCTTTTATGTTAACAGATCAAGATGCAATAATTAATACCGATGCAGGCATGAGTATTACGTACTATCTATCACAAGTAGCAGCAGATGCAGGAACAGTAGGCACTGAACTCTCAAGTCCTTTTGAAACTGGCTCAACAACTATTTTTGCACGTGTAGAAAATGTTTTAAACACTCCATGTTATGACACTACCTCTTTCGGCTTAGAAGTTTACGCCACCGCCTTTCCATCAACCACAGTTTCGTTGTTAGCAGCCTGCGATAATGATAGTGTAGGAACAGACACAGACGGACTTATACTTTTCAACTTACACGACAGAGCCACAGAAATTCTAAACGGACAAGCAGCCGCAGATTTCACATTAACTTATTTTACGGATGCTGCATTTACAACCCAAATACCAGTTGCCGATGAAATAGCATTTACCAATACCATTGCTGGTGGACAAACCATTTTTGTCCGAATGACAAACAACCTAAATACGGCTATTTGCTTTGCCGATACGTCATTTGAAATAGAAGTATTTGAATTGCCAGTTTTATTAACCAATTCAATTACATTGATACAATGTAATGATGATTTAACATTAATAGAAGCCTTTAATTTACGATTAAAAGAAGATGAAATTTCAGCAGATTTCAGTAGTGAAACCTTTACTTATTACGAAACTTCTGCTGAGGCAAATGCAGGAATTGCAGGAACAGAAATACCAAACCCAACAACGTATCCAAATCAAATTGCAGGATTCGATACTGTTTGGGTACGTGTAGAAACTATAAATGGCTGTCATAGAGTTGCGCAAGTAGATTTAGATGTCAATCCTTCAAGTGCTGTAATGACTGGATTTGTAACGCAAATATTTTCAGAATGCGATGATCCAACAAACACAACAGACGTTGTTTCAACTTTTGATTTTAGCAGTGTTACAACCGATATTCA
>JAKITY010000090.1 GCA_021647835.1 Flavobacteriaceae bacterium
GCGGCAGCGACACGTATTGCTAATCAGAGTATATTTTAGCAAACAACAACCTTAAAACAAAATAAAAATGTACATTTGAGTACTAATTAGAAATTAACGTTTGTTGCGTTAAGGTCTTGAATCCAAGCAGGTTAGTTCTGTTTTATTAACAACTACAAAACCTTCAACAAAAAATAAGTTTTTTTACCTCTTTGCAATAACACGTATTTGTCAGCAATTAAATCATCTGTAGTAATTACAAAATCATCTTTTACCTTGTTTTTATTTACAGAAATTGAGTTTTCTTTTAAAGCTCTTCGCACTTCACCGTTAGATTTTAAGAATCCTGTTTCAGCAAAAGCAGGCACAATTTCAAGTCCGTTTTTAATTTGTTCTCTTGTAACTTCTGCTTGAGGCACACCTTCAAAAACATCGAGAAAAGTTTGTTCGTCTAATCCTTTTAAATCATCAGAAGTAGATTTTCCAAACAATATATTTGACGCTTTTATGGCATTGTCATAAGCATCTTTTCCGTGCGTCATTGTTGTAACTTCTTCGCCAATTTTCTTTTGAAGAATTCGTAGATGAGGTGCTTCTTTATGCTCTGTAATTAGCGTTTCAATCGTTTCTTTGTCTAAAAACGTAAATATTTTGATGTATTTTTCAGCATCAGCATCCGAAGAATTTAACCAATATTGGTAGAATTTATAAGGCGATGTTCTCTTAGCGTCTAACCAAACATTTCCGCCTTCTGTTTTTCCAAACTTTGTTCCGTCTGCCTTAGTTACCAAGGGCACTGTAATTGCATACGCTTTTCCTTGTGCTTTTCTGCGCACCAATTCTGTTCCTGTAGTGATATTTCCCCATTGATCAGAGCCTCCCATTTGCAGCTTACAATTTTTCTCTTTGTATAAATGATAAAAATCGTACCCTTGAAATAATTGATAGGTAAACTCAGTAAAACTCATCCCTTCAGAATTTTCACCACTGATTCTTTTCTTAACAGAGTCCTTCGCCATCATATAGTTTACAGTAATATGTTTTCCTGTATCGCGTATAAAATCAATCAATGAAATTTCTTTCATCCAATCGTAATTATTTACCAATTCTGCGCCGTTTTCAGCATCCGAAAAATCTAAAAAACGTTCTAATTGCGCTTTTACGCCTGCAATATTGTGATTTAAAGTTTCTTCATCAAGTAAGTTTCTTTCAGCAGATTTACCTGAAGGATCACCAACCATTCCTGTTGCTCCTCCAAGCAATGCAATTGGTTTGTGACCACACAATTGAAAGTGTTTTAAAATGAATATCTGCACCAAACTACCAATATGCAACGAATCTGCCGTTGGATCAAATCCAATATATCCTGTAGTTTTTTCTTTGGCAAGTTGCTCTTCGGCTCCAGGCATAATGTCATGCAACAATCCTCGCCAACGTAATTCTTCAACAAAATTCTTCATTCTCTTAAATTATTTGGGCAAAGATAAAAATCCATAAAGAATTATGAATTATGAATTACGAATTATTTTTTTAATTCTACTTTCACCTTTGTCCCCTCATCTTTTACCTTTGCTCCTTTGCCACTTTTTCCATACTTTCGCTCTATGATATTAGTTACAGGAGGAACAGGATTGGTTGGTACGCATTTATTAGCTTCACTCGTTCAAAAGCACGATAAAATTAGAGCCATCAAACGTAAAAACAGCAATTTAGATGCTGTAAAAGAAGTATTCTCTTTTTATTTTGATGATGTTTCTTCACAATTTTCAAAAATAGAATGGATAGAAGCAGATATTACAGATGTAACTTCGTTAGGAAAAGCATTTGAAGGTGTAACTTATGTGTATCATGTTGCTGCATTGGTATCTTTTAATCCAAAGGAATACTATTTAATGCGAAAAATAAATATTGAAGGAACGGCTAATATTGTCAATTTCTCTATTGCACAAAAAGTAACAAAACTATGTTTTGTAAGTTCTATTGCTGCAATTGATAAAACCCATAAAAATGGCTTGATTGATGAAACTGGAGATTGGACTGTTGAGGCAAACAATTATGGTTATGCAATTACGAAATATGGCGCAGAAATGGAAGTTTGGCGAGGAACTCAAGAAGGCTTAGATGCTGTAATTGTAAATCCTGGAATAATCTTAGGTTCAGGATGTTGGAACACAAGTTCTGGGAAGATTTTTACGCAAGTTGCTAAAGGGTTGAGATTTTATACTGAAGGAGTTACAGGGTATGTGAGTGTAAAGGATGTTGTGAAATCTATGGTAGATTTAATGGAAAGCAACATCAAAAACGAACGCTATATTTTGGTTGCTGAAAACAGAAGTTTAAAAGACGTTTTATTTTTTATTGCTGATGCTTTTGGCAAAAAAAGACCTTCTATAAAAGTAACAACATTATTGGCTGAAATCACTTGGAGATTGCTCTATATTCCGTCTAAATTGTTTGGAACGGAAGCAAAATTAACCAAACAGACCGCAAAATCTATTCATAACAAATACTATTTTTCAAACAATAAAATCAAAGAAGCAATTGATATAAAATTTGAGCCGATTGATAAGGTAATTAAAGGTGTTTGTGCTAATTATAAAAAATAATTATTTTACGAAAGAAGTATCAATCTTAAATTTCTTAGACTTTTCGGTTGGAGGTCTTTCATTTAAAACTGGTTTTGATGCTCTATTTAATGAATCTTTTTGAACTTGTTCTAATTCAAAATTTTCCTTCATCACGTCAAGTCTTTTTTTGACTTTTTTTAAGATTTTATTATAGTCGTCAATGTTAGTTGTATAATAAAAATTACTTTCAGAAAATTGAGTACTATCAATTCCATATTTTTCATATACCAAATACATATACTCAATTTTCCGTTTTCCGTCTTTGTTTTTAACTGATTTTGCACCAAGAGCCAATTGCATATCTACCAATAAGTCAACCATTTGATCTTTAGAAATCAAATTTTCAGGCTTTTTATAAATCGTATTACTTGTACACGAACTTATAAAAATTGAAAGAAGTATGATGGTTATAAATTGTTTCATTATCTATTGAATAGTAAACGTTTTCCTTTTGGGGTTTCGTCAAATTTTCCTTGATTGTAAATAAGGTTTCCGTTTACAAATGTACGTGATATTTTTGATTGAAACGTAGTTCCTTCAAAAGGTGACCATCCACATTTATATAAAATATTATCTTTGGTCACTGTCCAAGGGCTTGAAGGGTCAATCATTACCAAATCAGCGAAGTAGCCTTCTTTTATAAATCCTCGTTTTTCTATTCTGAATAATTTTGCAGGATTGTGACACATTTTTTCTACTATTTTTTCAACGGATATTTTTCCTTCAACATGTTTTTTAAACATTGCCACCAATCCGTGCTGAACTAATGGTCCGCCACTTGGCGCTTTTGTGTAAACATTGTCTTTTTCTTCCAATGTATGAGGAGCGTGGTCAGTTGCAATAACATCAATTCTACCATCTAAAAGTGCTTTCCAAAGTCCATCTTGATCTTTTTTTGTCTTTACCGCAGGATTCCATTTGATAAGTGCCCCTTTTTTCTCATAATCAGTATCATCAAACCATAAATGATGAATACAAACCTCTGCAGTAATTTTCTTTTCTTCTAACGGAATTTTATTGGTGAAAAGTGCCGTTTCTTTAGCCGTTGATAAATGAAAAACATGTAGTCTTGCACCAGTTTTTTTAGCCAATGCAATTGCTTTAGAAGAAGAAATATAACACGCTTCTTCACTTCTTATTTTCGGATGCAATTCAATAGGAATAGCATCGCCATAAATAGATTTTTGCTCGCTTAAATTTTTCTGAATTGTTGCTTCATCTTCACAATGTACAGCGATTAGCATATCAGTAGAAGAAAATATTTTTTCAAGAACTTTTTCATTATCAACTAGCATATTTCCTGTTGATGAGCCTAAAAAAAGTTTAATAGCAGCAACATTTTTGGGATTGGTTTTTAATAATTCTTCTAAATTATCATTTGTTCCACCAAACATAAAAGAATAGTTTGCATACGAGCTTTCAGCAGCAATTTTAAACTTGTCTTCAAGCAATTCTTGGGTTGTTGCTTGAGGTACTGTATTTGGCATTTCGATAAACGAAGTAATTCCTCCCGCAACAGCAGCTTTACTTTCAGATGCAATATCTGCTTTGTGTGTCAATCCAGGTTCTCTAAAGTGAACTTGATCATCTATAACTCCTGGAATTAGATATTGATTCTCAGCATCAATAACTTTGGTGTCAGTATTTTTTTGACTAATTGATTCTGCAATTTCAATAATATATTCACCTTCAATGAGCAAATCTCCTTTGAAAATGGAGTTTTTATTTACTATTTGAGCATTTTTAATTAAAATCTTTTTCATTTTTTTAACTTTTTTTAAATCTCATTTTTAACACTCCAAATATTGCTTCAGAAATAATAGAACCGTTCATTTTAGATTTTCCTCGAATTCTATCAGTAAAAGTAATTGGAATTTCTTTAATCTTAAATTTCTTTTTCCATGCTTTAAATTTTAATTCTATTTGAAAAGCATATCCAATAAATCTAATTTCCTCTAAATCGATTGCTTCTAAAACAATGCGTTTATAACATACAAAACCTGCGGTTGTGTCTTTTACAGAGATTCCTGTTATAATTCTAACATATTTTGAGGCAAGATATGAGAGTAATAATCTTTTTTTATCCCAATTATCTATTTTTCCGCCTTTTGTGTATCGCGAACCAACACTTACATCGTAACCATCTTTTGCACAAGCGTTATAAAGTGATTCTAATTTTTCTACAGGATGTGAAAAATCGGCATCCATCTCAATTATATATTGATAATCTCTTTTTAAAGCCCATTTAAAACCATGAATATATGCAGCGCCTAAGCCTGTTTTTTCTTTTCTGATTTCAAGAAATAAACGATTTGGAAATTCAGCAATTAATTTTTGAACTATTTGATATGTTCCGTCAGTAGAAGTATCGTCAACAATAAGTATGTCAAATTCCTTTTTTTGAGAGAAAACAGCTTGAATAATCAATTCGATATTTTCTTTTTCGTTATATGTAGGAATAATTACTAAAGTATTGGACATAAAAATTTATTGAAACGCAAAGATACAGTTTTTTATTCCTAATTTTGCCTTGTTTTTAAAGTGAACATTTGAATTTATGATTTTTTTAACGAGTAATAGATTGATTGATAATGATTGGATAACAATCGTTTTTATAATTGTGTTCTTGCTATTAGGAATTGCTAAATTGTTATATAAAGAAAGGCTAAGTAAGTTAGTTTTTCTCTTTTTCTCAAAAGATTACTTATTAAAGTATAGAAAAGAAAATCAGTTGATAATTAATGGATTTAACGCTCTTTTATTTATAGTGCAAATAATTATTTTATCTCTTATTATGCTAGCGTATATCGCTTTTTATAAATCGGAGGCTTTAACGGATAATAGTCTAAAAACTTTCTTAAAAATAGGTTTAGGGCTTATAGTTTTTTTCTTTTTTAGGTATTTAATTGGAAAATTATTAGGCATCTTATTTGACATAAAACAACAACAAGAAAGTCTAACATTTGCTAAAATGAGTTATTTTCAGAACATTTCTCTGTTTGTTCTTCCATTTTTACTTTTCATATTTTACATAAAAAAGTATGATTTATTATTATTTCAATTAACATTGGTTGTTTTTACTATATTATTGACTGTTAGATACCTAGTAATTTTTAAAAATAATAAAAAAATTATCTTTTCTCATTTATTTTATTTTATATTGTACCTTTGTGCGCTTGAAATAATCCCTTTTTTATTAATATATAAAACGATTGCTTAATAATAAAAATGAAGACGTATGAAAGTGAAAACAATTCTAGTATCACAACCTGAACCAAAAACAGAGAATTCCCCATATTTTGAATTAGCAAGTAAACAAAAAGTAAAGATTGATTTTAGGTCTTTTATTCATGTTGAAGGAGCATCTTCTAAAGAAATAAGAGTTCAAAAAATTGACTTAAGCAGTTATACTGCTATTATTTTTACAAGTAGGAATGCTGTCGATCACTTTTTTAGAATTGCTGATGAAATGCGCTTTACGGTTCCTGATGCATTAAAATACTTTTGTGAATCAGAAGCAATTGCATTTTATTTACAAAAATATGTTGTTTACAGAAAGCGTAAGATTTATGTTGGTAAGAAGACATTTCCAGAATTAATAAAATTAATTAAAAAGCACAAGTCGGAAAAATTCTTACTGCCATGTTCTGATAAACTGAAGGCGTTAATTCCACAAGAATTAAACGATTTAGATATTAATTGGACAAGAGCTGTTTTTTATAAAACAGTAGTAAGTGATTTGTCTGATTTAGAAAATGTGTTTTATGACATCTTAGTCTTCTTTAGCCCTTCAGGAATAGATTCTTTATTTAAAAACTTTCCTGAATTTAAGCAAAAAGAAACTCGAATTGCAGTGTTTGGAAACTCAACAGTTAAAGCCGCAGAAGATGCGGGTTTAAAATGTAATATTAAAGTGCCAACACCAGAAACACCATCAATGACAATGGCTTTAGAGAAGTATATTCTTGATGTGAATAAAAGATAAAAAATATCGCAAAGATAATTTTGAAGAAACCGTTACGAAAGTGACGGTTTTTTTTTATGTAAAAAGATTTGAAAAAATATCTTCAATTTTAGAAACAAGCACAACTTCGATAGCACTATTTTTCTTGCTTATTTTATTAAACTTAGATACAAATATTTTTTTAAATCCCAATTTTTCAGCCTCTAAAATACGTTGATCTACACGGTTTATTGGTCTAATTTCTCCTGCCAAACCAACTTCGGCAGCGAAACAAAATTCTTGTGGAATCGCTTCATCTTCATTAGAAGAAAGTATTGCAGCAACTACTGCCAAATCAATTGCAGGATCATCAACTTTAATTCCTCCAGTAATATTTAAAAAAACATCTTTTGCTCCTAATCTAAAACCTGCACGTTTTTCTAAAACTGCCAATAGCATATTTAATCGTTTGATGTTATATCCTGTTGCAGAACGCTGAGGTGTGCCGTAAACTGCCGTACTTACCAATGCCTGAACCTCAATCATCAAAGGTCTGATGCCTTCTAAAGTTGCCGAAATTGCAGTTCCACTGAGCGATTCGTCTTTTTGTGAAATCAATATTTCTGACGGATTTTCTACTTCTCGTAAACCAACACTTTGCATCTCATAAATTCCCAATTCTGAGGTAGAACCAAAACGATTTTTTTGCGCTCGTAAAATTCTATATGTGTGATTTCTATCGCCTTCAAACTGTAAAACAACATCAACCATGTGTTCTAGTATTTTCGGTCCAGCAATGTGACCATCTTTAGTTATATGACCAATTAAAATAACTGGAGTTGCAGTTTCTTTGGCAAATTTTATCAACTCAGCAGTTGTTTCTCTAATCTGAGAGATACTTCCGGGAGAAGCATCAATAGTATTTGTATGAAGTGTTTGAATTGAATCTATTACAACTATTTCTGGTTGAATTTCTTCAATATTTCTAAAAATATTTTGAGTTTTTGTTTCTGTTAAGATAAGACAGTCGTTATTTTGATTTGCAAGTCTTTCAGCACGCATTTTTATCTGACTTTGGCTTTCTTCACCTGAAACATATAAGACTTTTTTATAGATTGATAAAGCAACTTGCAATATCAATGTAGATTTTCCAATTCCTGGTTCTCCGCCTAAAAGTAGCACAGAACCTTTGACTAATCCTCCTCCAAGAACACGATCTAATTCATTATTTTTAGTTGGAATTCTATCTTCTGCATTTAATTCTATCTCTGCAATTTTTAAGGCTTTGGATACTTTTTTTACTGATGAAGTTTGTTTCCAACTACGCTTTTCTTCTTTTTGAATAATTTCTTCAGCAATGGTATTCCATTCATTACACGAAGTACATTTACCAATCCATCTTGCGTATTGTGAACCACAGTTTTGACAGAAAAAGGTTGTTTTAGTTTTAGCCATAACGCAAAGAAACGGAAATAGATACGAATTTCACAGATTAGCGTGAAGTTATTAAATTAATTTAAAGAATGTGATTTTGGAGTTTTTTGTTTTTTTATTCGTGAAGTTAATACTTAAATTTTAGAAAACATAATTCTTGCGTATTGTATAATTTTATTTTATCGGTTTGCGTATGAAGCGTTGGGCATTTCAAAGCACTTTATTTTTAGTTTATCGTAAATTTTATTTATATCTATAATTTCTGCTTAAACACTTATTGCCCAATGATTTATACACGTCTTAAGTTTTTATTATTATTTATTCATAAGTTCAATTTCAAGTTCAGGGTATTTATTATTTAATTCCAATAAGTTAGAATGTTTATCTAATAAATACATATCAAAAAATTGTAATACTGTTTTTGTAGTTATCTCATATGTTTTGTTAGGATTTATCGTTCCAGCTTCATTTATAAATGGAAGATTAATCATTAACGGAATATCCATAAAGTTGGAATGACCTGAATTCAAAATCTTAGCATTGTAAAAATCAGAAGAACTTCCATTTCGATACGCATATACGTTTAAATTTGGGTGTGTGATATCCCATTCAGATGCTATTAGAGCAAACGGTTTTGTCATCAAAGTATCTATCATTTCTCCCCATTGCATACCATCTACGTTTATTCCTGCTATAATTCTATCGTCATCAAGTAATGCCTGACCTGCCGCAGCACCTCCTTGCGAATGCCCAAATACACCAATTTTTGTAGTATCAAGATGCTGAGCTAAAAAAGTAGAGGTATTCCATTTTTTTAATTCATCTATAACCAAAGAAATGTCTTTGCTATATCGTTCAGTTACTTCAGTTCCATAATGATTTAGAATGAGATCATGAACGGTTTTAAATTGTTCTTCTGAGGTTGTTGCCTTATTATAGTTTTGCATGGCATTCCATACCATTTCAGACATTTCTTGATTGTTATGTTTTCTATCGTATCCAGAATTAAAAAGCTTTATTTCTCCATCAGGAAACAATGTTCCTGTACTTTCATATGTATGATTTATATTTAGTACAATATATCCATGACTTACAATTTCTTCTATTAAAGCATAATAACCAGAAGCTTGAGAATAGCTTCCATGAGAAAAAATTAATACAGGAAATTTACCTTTAGCTACAGAAGGTTTAATATATGTGTGCGTGTTGACATTATCTAAATAATTGAAGGTAGTTTTTGGCAACCCATATTTTACTGCAAAGCTCACTCTATCCCCTTTATTCAGATAAGGTTCTGTTTTCTCATTATCGAGGATAGCAGGATACCAAGCCTTTATCATCAATTCTCTTTTATCTCCTGCTTCTGAAGTCATCATTTCATCTTGGTTTGATTTTAAGTGGATGTATTGTGAGCCAATACTATATTCTCCAATAGGAGCAGGTAAATTAAAAACAGGTAAAATGTAAGGCAATCCCCAACCAAAGAGTAATAGGATAATGAATGCTATTCCACTTATAATTTTTTTAATCCAACCTCCTTTAAAAAATGGATATTCTTTATACAAACACCAAACTAAAATTAGAGTTATTAGGTAAATAGGAATCATTTGCCATCGGTATCCTTCAAAAATAAAATGTAGAATAATGACTCCTCCAATAATAGCTAAAGGGAATTTTTTGTTTAATCGATAACCTTTTATTGAAATGTAGAAAGGAAAAATTGTGCTAATGATAAGTAGAATGATTTCAAAAAGTCTCATAATTATATTTTTTGTCAAATAACGAACTCATTATTTAAAATTCAAAATGGCTCTAGTTTAAAATTGTGTTGCTATTAATATTTGATATTCTTTTTCAATATTTTTATACTTAAAATTTGATGATAAATTCTCTATCGTTTTTTCTGCAAATGATTTTGTGATATATCTTTTGTCT
>JAKITY010000091.1 GCA_021647835.1 Flavobacteriaceae bacterium
AAATTAATTATTAGAGATGTTTTAGGAAACGAAATATTTGGGTATAACATAAAATTTATTTGAACTAAAAAAATTTCTACGGCCTTTTTGTCAAAAGGATTATACTTTCTAACAGTTTTTGATGAAAATTCAAATTCTGCAACATATAAAATTTTGAAAGAATAATGCGTAAATAGTCAGTTGCCAACAACGTGTAAAAACCATAACCGCCTTTCAGGCGGCAGCGGTTCTTACACGGGACCGATAGATAAAATTAAACAATACGCGATAATTATATTCTTTTTTGATTGTCTGTTACCAAAACTCAATCTCACTCCACATTCTTAATCAAATACTCCAAAATATCAATTGCTGCTTTTGCAATTTTGGTTCCAGGACCAAAAACACCAATCACACCAACATTAAATAAAAAGTCATAATCTTGAGGAGGAATAACGCCTCCAGCAATTACTTTAATATCTTCTCTTCCGTAGTTTTTGAGTTCGTCAATTACCTGCGGAATTAGTGTTTTGTGTCCTGCAGCGAGTGAAGAAACACCCAAAATATGCACATCATTTTCAACGGCTTGTTTGGCAACCTCTTTTGGTGTTTGAAACAACGGACTTATATCTACATCAAAACCTAAATCAGCAAAACTTGTAGCGACCACTTTTGCGCCTCTATCATGACCATCTTGTCCCATTTTAGCAACCATTATTCGTGGTCTTCGTCCGTCTAAATCAGCAAATTTATCAGCGAGTTCAGTTGCTAATTTAAAATACTTGTCATTTTTAATTTCCTTACTATACACGCCTGAAATTGAATTAATTGTGGCTTTGTATCTGCCAAAAATGGTTTCTAAAGCAGTAGATATTTCACCTAAAGTGGCTCTGTTTCTTGCTGCTTTTACTGCCAAATCTAATAAATTTCCTTTAGATGATTGTGCGCAAGCAGTCAAATCTGCTAAAGATTGTTTTACAGCATTATTGTTTCTGTCAGATTTTAGTTTCGTCAAACGTTTAATTTGTGAATCTCTCACAGCATTATTATCAACTTCAAGAATTTGCATTTCTTCTTCTTGTTTGAGTTGATATGCGTTTACACCAACAATAATATCTTGTCCGCTATCAATACGTGCTTGTTTTTTTGCTGATGCTTCCTCAATTCTCATTTTCGGAATTCCTTTTTCGATGGCTTTCGTCATTCCGCCTAATTCCTCAATTTCTTGTATTAATTTCCATGCATCATCAGCAATTTCTTGCGTCATTTTTTCTAACTCATAACTTCCAGCCCAAGGATCGACCGTTTTGGTAACTTTTGTTTCCTCTTGAATGTATATCTGTGTATTTCTTGCAATTCTTGCTGAAAAATCGGTTGGTAAAGCAATT
Organism: Flavobacteriaceae bacterium; assembly: GCA_021647835.1. Classification (GTDB taxonomy): domain Bacteria; phylum Bacteroidota; class Bacteroidia; order Flavobacteriales; family Flavobacteriaceae; genus Urechidicola. The sequence goes on from JAKITY010000091.1 coordinate 1,368, forward strand.
GCTTCGTCCAATGCGTTGGTATGTAAAGATTGCGTTCCTCCAAATACTGCAGCCATTGCTTCAATGGTTGTTCGGACTACATTATTAAAAGGATCTTGCGCCGTTAAACTCCAACCACTTGTTTGGCAATGCGTTCTTAAAGCCAACGACTTTTGATTTTGAGAACTGAACTCTTGTACGATTTTTGCCCATAGCATTCGTCCTGCTCTTAGTTTGGCAATTTCTCTAAAATGATCCATTCCAATTGCCCAAAAGAAAGATAATCTTGGTGCAAAATCATCTATTTTCATTCCAGAATTTAATCCAGTTCTGATATATTCTAATCCGTCAGAAAGTGTATATGCCAATTCAATTTCTTGTGTTGCTCCTGCTTCTTGCATGTGATAACCAGAAATAGAAATACTATTGAATTTTGGCATAAATTCGGTAGTGTATTTAAAAATATCAGCAATAATTTTCATGGAAGGAGTTGGTGGATAAATATAGGTGTTTCGCACCATAAACTCCTTCAATACATCATTTTGAATTGTTCCGATCAATTGATTTGGATGGACTCCTTGTTCTTCTGCAGCAACAATATAAAATGCTAAAATTGGTAAAACAGCACCATTCATAGTCATAGAAACCGACATTTTATCTAACGGAATTTGGTCAAACAAAATCTTCATATCTTCAACTGAATCAATGGCAACTCCTGCTTTTCCAACATCGCCTTGCACACGTTCGTGATCAGAATCGTAACCTCTGTGAGTAGCCAAATCAAAGGCAACAGAAAGTCCTTTTTGACCTGCTTTTAAGTTTCGTAGATAGAACGCATTACTCTCTTCGGCTGTTGAAAAACCTGCATATTGACGGATTGTCCAAGGTCTTCGAACGTACATTGTTGTATATGGCCCGCGAAGATTTGGCGCAATTCCTGCAACGAAATTTTCGTGTTTAAAACCTTTCACCCTTTGCCTTTCACCCTTTACCTTAATATGTTGAATGTCTTTACGCTTCATCTTTCAATCTTTCTTTTTCCATTTTTTCAGCCAATCGTTTTGCAACAATTGGTTCGATGAGTGTTTTTCTTGGTTTTGTTTTTACAAATGGATACAGTTCTATGGTATTATTCATTTTGTCTTCTGTATTCGGATGTTTGTTTGTACCTAATAAAACCAATGCTCCAGTGTCAAATTGTGCTTGTTCTTTAGTTGCCGATTCTTTTATTTTTCGTTGAATAATTCCTTCTTTAAGTTGTTTTAAAAACCCGCCACCTTTTTCAATATCTTTAAAAATAGCCAATGCTTTTTCAGCAATTTCTTTGGTCAGCGATTCAATATAATACGTTCCGTCAGCAAAATTTCGTGCACTTTTAAAATAACTTTCTTCTTTTAATATCAATAATTGATTGCGAGAAATACGTTCTCCAAATTCATTTTTTTTGTGATATATTTCATCATAAGATACATTGCTTATCGTGTTTGCGCCGCCTAAAATTGCACTCATACATTCTGTTGTAGTTCGTAACATATTGGTGTTGTAATCATACAACGTTTTATTTCTGAGTGATGGTTGAGCGAAAACGTGCGCATCAATACTTAAAGAATAACCATCACATAAAAGTTTCCATAAATAGCGAAATGCTCTAATTTTAGCGATTTCAAAAAAGTAATTACTACCAACTGAAAATTTGAAATTTATAATAGATTGCTTCGTTAATTTATTTTTCTCAATGGCGTTTAGGTATTCATTTCCATGTGCCAAAGCATAGGCAACTTGCTGTACAGTTGTTGCTCCTGCATTTTGATATTGCGATGTGTTTACTTGTAAAAAAGATTGATTTGTACTGCTGATATTCTTTATAGTTTCGAAATCTACATTCAAATTATGAAACCAATTTCCTGTTTTGGCAAGGTTTCCAATAATATCAATATTTAAGAAAAAGGGGTTGTTTTTTGAATGATTTACTAAGTCAATACTAAAACTTTCGGATAAAAAATTGAGTTGAAAATAAATTTCTGAATTAATATTTCCTAAAACAGTAGTAATGTCAAAAGGTTCATCAGCAACAAAAAGAATACTATTTGCACCTCTTTTTAAAGCGTCTAAAGCGAGGAAATTGGCAGTTTTTTCATCAGAAATAAAAATAGATTGACAGATTTTAAATTCTTCTGAGTTTTTAGGAACATCAACTTTTTCAAATTCGTCAGAATGATAGAAAGGTTTGATTGTGATGCCTTCATTAGTTTTGGTTAATAAAGTTTCATTATAATCGACTCCTTTTAGGTCAAATTGGATTTTCTGTTTCCATTGTTTTGAACTTACTGAATAGAAATCGTCAAATAAATCTTGTGCCATTAATTAACTTTTATTTTTGTTTATTGCTTACTGAAGTGTGTCGAATTCAATAATATAAATATCTTCGTTTTCTTTTTTCATCTTGTATTTTTCTCGAGCAAATTTATCTAATTTCTCAGGATTTTCGAGTTGTTTTATTTTCTTTCTGTCTGCGTCAATCTCGGTTTGATAATAGTTTTTATCGCCTTCCAGTTTCTCAATTTCTGGATTCAAAGTTTTATGATGAAAAAGATAAGAGTTTTCATCGATAAATAAAATCCAAATAAGAAATACTAAAAAAATGAATACAAAAGGATTGCTAATGACCTTAATAAATTTATTTTTCTTTAATTTTTTAAGAGGCATCCTTCGCTAGTTTTTCTAAAATTACTGTTCTTACAATGTCAATAGCAACAGTATTATATCTGTCATTTGGAATAATCATATCAGCAAAGTTTTTTGTTGGCTCAATGAATTGATTGTGCATTGGCTTTAGGGTGTTTTGATAACGGTCAAGTACTTCGTTAATGTCTCGTCCACGTTCTTGAATATCACGTTTTAATCTACGTATTAATCGTTCATCAGCATCAGCATGTACAAATATTTTTATATCGCACAAATCACGTAAATCAGGATTATTAAAAATCAAAATACCTTCAACAATAATTACTTTTTTAGGATGTGTTTTTATGGTATCTTGTGTACGATTATGAGTAACAAAAGAATAGATTGGTTGCTCAATGACCTGACCGCTTTTTAAACTTTTTAAATCTTGAACCAATAAATCAAAGTCAATTGATTTTGGATGGTCAAAATTAATTTTTGTACGTTCGTCATAAGACAAATCATCTGTTGCTTTGTAATAAGAATCTTGTGAAATCACACAAACTTCATCATTTGGAAGTTGATTTAATATTTGATTGACAACGGTTGTTTTACCGCTTCCTGTTCCTCCTGCAATACCTATAATTAACATAGTGAAATAGTTTTGATAGCAAATTTACAATTCTCTATTGAAATTCACCTCTTTTCCTTTCAAATATACTTTTTCTAGTTGATTTGTTCCAAAAGAATAAGGTAAAAATCCGTAAGAATTTATTGGTTTGGTAAGTAATAAATTGGCTTGCTTACCAACAGTAATTGAACCAACTTTGTCTTCTAATCCCATAGCATATGCGCCATTTATAGTTGCAGCGTTAATTGCTTCTTCAGGAGTCATTTTCATTTTAATACATGCAGTAGAAATTACAAAATTCATGTTTCCAGAAGGTGTAGATCCTGGATTGTAATCGGTTGCTAAAGCCAATGGTAGTCCTGCATCAATCATTTTTCTTGCAGGAGTATAGGGAATACTCAAAAAGTAGGAACAGCTTGGCAATGCAACAGGCATTGTTGTTGTGTTTTTTAATATTTCGATATCTTCATCTCTCATTTCTTCAAGATGATCAACAGATAATGCGTTGTATTTCACACCAATTTGTACGCCTCCAATTGCTGTAAATTGATTTACGTGAATTTTTGGAATTAATCCGTATTTTTTTCCAGCTTTTAAGATGAGTTCAGTGTCATCAACCGAAAAATAACCAGTTTCGCAGAAAATATCGACAAATTCCGCTAATTTTTCTTCAGTTATTTTTGGCATTATTTCATCAACAAGCATTTGTAAATAACCTTGCTTATTATTTTTATATGTTGATGGAACTGCATGTGCGCCTAAAAAAGTTGCTTTTATCTCTATCGGATAATTCTCTTTTAATCGTTTGATTACTCGTAACATTTTCAATTCAGCATCAACCGTTAAACCATATCCAGATTTTATTTCCACAGCTCCAGTTCCTAATAGCATTATTTCTTCTAAACGGATTTTGCTTTGTTGATACAATCCTTCTTCGGATGTCTCTTGTAGTTTTTTTGCTGAGTTTAATATTCCGCCTCCACGATTTGCAATTTCTTCATAAGACAATCCGTTGATTCTGTCAACAAATTCTCCTTCGCGATTTCCTGCATAAACTATGTGAGTGTGCGAATCGCACCAAGAAGGTAATATCATTTTTCCAGTTGCATCAATGATTTTTTCAACGTTGGTTTTTGGGCAGCTTTTCATTGTTCCAAAATCAGAAATCAATCCATTTTCAACTAATAAATAAGCATTTTTTATTGTTGGTAGATGTTTCATGTCGCTTCCAGAAACAAACTGAATTGGCTCTGTGCGAACTTGAATTAATTCTTTGATATTTTTAAAAAGTGTTGCCATCTAAAATAAATTGGTTAATAATTCATCATCAACAATATTAGCAATAGTAACTTTTAGACTTGGAGTTCTTTCCATTTCTCGTTTTATTGCAAATAGTGAACCTTCGTTTCTTGCCCAACTTCTTCTTGCAATCCCATTATTTACATCGTAAAAAAGCATATTCTTTAAGTGAGTTTCCGCTTCAGATGATCCGTCAAGTAACATTCCAAAACCTCCATTGATAACTTCTCCCCAACCAACGCCTCCGCCATTGTGAATTGAAACCCAAGTTGCGCCTCTAAAACTATCACCAATTACGTTGTGAATTGCCATATCAGCGGTAAACTTACTACCGTCATAAATGTTAGAGGTTTCTCTGTAAGGCGAATCTGTACCACTAACATCATGATGGTCTCTTCCTAAAACAACTGCGCCAATTTCGCCGTTTTTTACAGCATTATTAAATGCTTCAGCGATTTTTGAGCGTCCTTCAGCATCAGCATATAAAATCCGTGCTTGTGAGCCAACAACTAATTTATTTTTCTTAGCATCTTTTATCCAAGTGATATTATCTTGCATTTGTAGTTGAATTTCCTTCGGAGAATTTTTCATTATTTTTTGAAGAACTTCCTTTGCTATTTCATCAGTTTTATCTAAATCTTCTGATTTCCCAGATGTACAAACCCAACGAAATGGTCCAAAACCATAGTCAAAACACATAGGTCCTAGAATATCTTGGACATACGAAGGATATTTAAAATCAATATTGTTCTTTGCCATTACATCTGCTCCTGCGCGAGATGCTTCTAATAAAAAGGCATTTCCATAATCAAAGAAATACGTTCCTTTTACTGTATGATTATTGATAGATTTTGCGTGTCTTCGTAGTGATTTTTGAATTTTCTCTTTGAATAATTCTGGTTCTTCACGAAGCAAACGATTTGATTCGTCATAAGAAATATCAGTTGGATAATAGCCTCCAGTCCAAGGAATATGTAATGAAGTTTGATCTGAGCCAACGTGAATGAAGATATTTTCTTTGTCAAAACGTTCCCAAACATCCACAATATTTCCGATAAATGCGATAGAAACAACTTCGTTATTTTCTTGTGCTTTTTTGGTACGAATTACCAATTCATCCATAGAATTAATCAACACATCAACCCAACCTTGTTCGTGTCGTTTTGTTGCTGCCTTCGGATTTATTTCAGCACAAATACTAATACATCCTGCAATATTTCCTGCTTTTGGTTGTGCTCCACTCATGCCTCCTAAACCTGAAGTGAGGAATATTTTTCCAGCAGGAGTTTCATCCGAAGATAAAATTTTACGGAAGGCATTCATCAGCGTTATGGTTGTTCCGTGTACAATTCCTTGAGGACCAATATACATAAATGATCCTGCAGTCATTTGACCATATTGAGAAACGCCTAAAGCATTAAATTTTTCCCAATCATCTGGTTGTGAGTAATTTGGAATTGTCATTCCGTTGGTAACAACAACTCTTGGAGCGTCTTTTGAAGACGGAAATAATCCCATAGGATGACCAGAATACAGATGTAATGTTTGCGTATCTGTCATAGTAGCCAAATAGTGCATCGTGATTAAATATTGAGCCCAATTTTGGAAAACTGCACCGTTTCCTCCATAGGTTATTAATTCTTCTGGATGTTGTGCAACTGCTGGATTCAAGTTATTTTGAATCATCAACATAATTGCTGCTGCTTGTGTAGATTTTGAAGGATATTCTGAGATTGGACGAGCATAAAAATCGTAAGTTGGTTTGAAACGATACATATAAATTCTCCCAAAATCTTGTAATTCTTGTGCAAATTCTACTGATAATTCTCGATGCCATTTTTTAGGAAAATAACGCAACGCATTACGAATTGCCAATTGTTTTTCATCCTTTGATAAAATATCTTTCCGTTTTGGCGCTCTATTTGAATTTTTTGGATATTCCCTTTTTGATGGCAATTCAGTTGGTATTCCTCGTAATATTTGTTTTTTAAATGTCATACTATTTTACAATAAAAGATTGATTTTTAACGAGTTCAATCATAGTATTAATATCATCTTTTAAGATTCTATCATCTTCAAGTTTATCAACTTTTTTTCTGATGATTTTAAAGTTTTTTTCAATAATTTCAGAAAACTTATTAGGGCTTCTAAATTCTAATGCTTGTGCTGCATACATCAATTCGATAGCCAATATTTTCTCAACATTTCCTAAAATTTGATTGAACTGACGTCCAGAAATACTTCCCATAGAAACGTGATCTTCTTGTCCTAGCGAAGTCGGAATACTATCCGCAGAAGGAGGGAAGCAGAGAGACTTATTTTCTGTAACCAATGCTGCAGTTGTGTATTGCGGAATCATAAAACCTGAATTTAATCCACCGCTTTTGGTTAATAAACGCGGTAATCCATGTTTACCTTCGAGTAATAGATAACACCTTCTATCAGAAATGTTTCCTAGTTCTGAGGCTGCTATTGAACTATAATCAAGTGCCATTGCCAAAGGTTGTCCGTGAAAATTCCCTCCAGAAATTGCTTCTGTATCACTCAATACAATTGGATTATCTGTAACAGAATTCATTTCGATTGTTGCTAGTCTTTTTAGGTGATAATACGCATTTCTTGACGCTCCATGTACTTGTGGAATACAACGCATAGAATAAGGATCTTGTACACGTTCGCAATCTATATGTGATTTTATATTTTTTGAGTTACTAAATAATATTCGCATTCGTTTTGCAACTTTTAAAGTTCCTTTAAAAGGGCGAATAGTATGTAATTCTTTTTTAAATGGCGATTCACTTCCTTGATAACCTTCAATACTCATTGCGCCAGCAACATCTGCTAAATCAAGTAGGTATTTCATTTTGTGTAAACCTTTTATAGCATGTGCTAAAATAAATTGTGTTCCGTTGATGAGTGCTAATCCTTCTTTTGCTTGTAATTGGATTGGTTGTAAATTGTGTTTGTCAAGCACTTCTTTTACGGAGATAATTTCGTTTTTACTCCAAAATTCACCTTCATCTAATAGTGGTAAAAACAGATGTGATAGAGGTGCTAAATCTCCAGAAGCACCAACGGAACCTTGTTCTGGAACAACAGGTATTAAGTCGTTTTCAATAAAATAAATAATCCTTTCGATTACTTTCAATCGAATACCAGAAAACCCTTGACATAATGCATGAATTTTGCAAATCATCATTATTTTTGACAATTCTTTCTCAATAGGGCTTCCAACTCCTACAGCGTGTGTGATTAATAAATTTGTTTGTAATTGACTTGTTTCTTTAGGAGATATTTGTACATCGCATAATGGTCCAAAGCCAGTATTTATACCATAAACTGCTTTATTTGAACTTGCAATTGCTTCCACCTTTTTTCTGCAATTATTTACCTTTAAGATGGTTTCTTTGGTCAGAATTGCTTTTAGCTTTCCATTTGAAATAGCAAGCACTTTATTAACCGTAAGTTTATCAATTCCGTATTTAAACATCTAAATTTGATTTTTTACAAAGTTACTTTTATTTTTGATGTGTGGCAAGTGAACTTTAACGGTGTTTTTAATCGTTTATAAATGGACCTTTCAAAGTCTGTGAAAATAAAAAAGCCTCTCATGATTCATGAAAGGCTTTGATTGGTCGGGGTGGCAGGATTCGAACCTGCGACCTCCTCGTCCCAAACGAGGCGCGATGACCGGGCTACGCTACACCCCGAATAATTTCGGATTGCAAATATATAATATAATATGTACTTGCAAAGGTATTGTCAAATAAATCAGGTCAAACGCATTAAAACATTTATAATTTAGTTGAACTAAACACCTAAAAAACAATAAATTAAGTTTGTTTTTTCGATTAAAAATTCGTATATTTATCTGATTATCAAACAGATAAATATGAATT
>JAKITY010000092.1 GCA_021647835.1 Flavobacteriaceae bacterium
GAGTTTTGCTATCGAATTAACCGCTCTCAAAACAAAGACACAATATTCAATAACTTAATCAAGAGAATGGTAAAAACAGACAATATTTATCACAAAGAAATAATATGCGTCTAAATGCTTACCTTAATAATTTTATATTAACGTTATCAACAACTATTATATATATATTATTTTTATTTAAAAATTTTAAAAAAGAAATGATGGTTATTATAGTGTGTTAATAAGTACAATAAGTAGTTGATTTTATATTTTGATTAATCAATTATTAAAAATAATAAACATTTTATAAAATTATAATCTATTTATAATCAGGTAAAAATACTAACTTATAAATAGATTGTTAATAACGCTATTAACAGATTTTTGTGATATTATTTTTACTAGTAAATGTTTATAACCACACTTTTTATAGTTCATAAGTAGTGATGAAAAACTCATAATAAAATTAGGATTTAAAAGAAAGATTAGTGTATTATAAAAATTAATTTAATACCAAAATATACTTATCTTTTTTAAGCACTTATTTACTAACAAATCAACTTTTAGTTAATCAATGTAGTTATCAGTTGTTTATAAAAACTGTATTAACAATTAAAATTTAAGTTGTTAATAAATATGATTTTGTATTTTTACACTATAATTAAACCAATTATTATGACTATTGCCATAGGAAATGATCACGCAGGACCAAACTATAAATTTGAAATTATCAACTATTTAGAGTCGCAAGATATAAAAGTAATCAATCACGGAACAGATTCTTTAGATAGTGTAGATTATCCAGATTTTGTACATCCAGTTGCAAGTGCTGTAAATGATAAAACTATTGATTTCGGAATATTAATTTGTGGTAGCGGAAATGGTGTTGCTATGACTGCAAATAAATATCCAAATGTACGCGCAGGATTGTGTTGGACTAAAGAAATAACAGAATTAACAAGATTACATAATAATGCTAATATTATTTGTATTCCTGCTCGATATACTTCAATACCACAAGCAGTTGCTATGGTAAAAATATTTTTAAAAACAAACTTTGAAGGAGGAAGACATCAAAAACGAGTAGATAAAATCCCTTTAAGTTGTTAAACACATCTTTTTAAACACAAGCCTTATCCAATAAAATTTATTTTTTATGGCACATAATCACTTACACTCTCATAACAACAATCATCATCATAGAGATTTAGGAGAACGTAATTTATTTATATCAATTTTACTAAATATTTTAATTACAGTTGCTCAAGTTATTGGAGGAATTATTTCAGGAAGCTTAGCATTACTTTCTGATGCACTTCATAATTTTAGTGATGTGATATCATTGATAATCAGTTATATAGCAAATGTGTTATCAAAAAAAGAGGCTTCAACACAAAGAACTTTTGGTTATAAACGTGCCGAAATTATTGCAGCATTTATCAATGCATCTACACTTATAATTATTGCAGTTTTATTGATTATTGAAGCAATAAAACGATTTCAAAACCCTCAAGAAATAAAATCTAATTTAGTTATCTGGCTAGCTATTTTAGGGATTTTAGCCAATGGTTTTAGTGTATTATTATTAAAAAAAGATGCGGATAAAAATATGAATATGCGTTCTGCTTATCTTCATTTATTCACAGACATGTTGGCGAGTGTAGCTGTTTTAATTGGAGGATTATTAATGAAATTTTATCAAATATTTTGGATAGATAGTGTATTGACATTTGTAATCGCAGTCTATTTAATTTTTATGGGATATAAATTATTAAGAGAATCTATACGTGTTTTAATGCTTTTTACACCAATAGATATGCCAGTTATAGAAATAGTAGAAAAAGTAAATAAAATAAAAGGAGTAAGAGGCATACACCATATTCATATTTGGCAATTAAATGAAAGTGAAGTACATTTAGAAGCGCATGTAGATTTTGAAAAGGATATTAAATTATCAGAATTCGATAAAATTTTAACCATTATCGAAGAGTTATTGCTCCATGATTATCAAATTAACCATATAAATATTCAACCAGAATTTCAAAAATCTGATCAAAAGGATATTATAGTGCAAGATTAAGATGCATTGAGTCATTCATATAATAAATTAACTAAATGTCACCTCGAGCGAAGTCGAGAGGTTTTAAATAATGATAAAAACTACCACAAAAACCTTCAACGAATTATCAATTACCGAATTATACGATGTTTTAAGGCTGCGAAGTCAAGTTTTTGTAGTTGAGCAAGATTGTGTGTATCAAGATGTTGATGATAAAGACCAAAAAGCTTTACACTTATTTATTTCTGATGCTGATAAAATAGTTGGTTACACACGTATGTTTGATAAAGGAGATTCTTTTAAAGAAGCGAGTATTGGTAGAGTAGTAGTTCAAGAAAATCACCGTGATAAAAAATTAGGTCATACTCTTATAAAAGAAAGTATTAAAGCAATTCAAACACACTATAACACTTCTAAAATCAAAATAAGTGCGCAAACACATTTAAAACATTTTTATGAATCTCACGGATTTATTCAAACAGGAAGTGAATACCTTGAAGATGGAATTCCACATATAAAAATGAAAAAAGAGTAATAAAAAAACCGTTATATTTTAATATAACGGTTTTAGAATTTTAAAATTAATTAAAAAATATCATTTCTTAATTAACTTAATAGTTTTCTTTCCTTCAATTTCAACAAAATAAAATCCTTTTGATAAACCTTTAATATCAATTTGATTGTTATTTTGATCAATTAGATCACTCATTACCGTTTGACCAGTAATATTTGTAATTCTAATTTTAGTAACTTCTTTTATATTACTAATATTAATAAAATCAGAAGAAGGATTAGGATAGATAGAAATTTTATTATCTAAAGATTCTTTTTTCATATTTAAAACACCACCAGATAATACTTCAATAGATTGCCCTGTACAACTTCCTAAAAGCCCCAACCAACCTAAATCAGGTGGAGCAATTCCTGCCGTATGCGTTGTTTGTTCAAAAATTCTTGTAGCAGGAGTATTTTGATAAAATATCCAATCTGTTCCATCAAATTCAATAAAGATATTTGTTGTCCCTCCAATAGCACCAAAACTAGTACCTAAAGCTGTAAGGCTTGCTGTATCCAATCTTTGATATTGGTTTTTTCCATTTAAAGAACCAATATGCTCAAATTCGTTCACTTGATCACCTTGGCAACCAAAATGTTGAATAACAATATTTTGTGAATTTACATTAGAAAATGCAAAAACAGTAATAAAAATGCAAAGTAGTTTTTTAACCATAACGTTTAAATTTAAAATTAAGTGAACCGCAATTATACAACTATTTACATTATTAACAATATGTTTATAAGTTTTTAACATTGAAAATATATAAAATGCATAAAACAGTAAATAGACGGATAATTATTCAAAGAATACTCAATAGTTTTTAGTATTTTTACACTTTAAATAAATATTAAAAATTTATATAAATATGGCAGCAGACAAAGAAAAAGAAGCAAAGTTAAAAGCATTACAACTTACCTTAGATAAGTTAGATAAAACCTATGGAAAAGGATCGGTAATGAAATTAGGAGATGTTGCACATCAAGATATTGATGCAATTTCTTCAGGCTCATTAGGATTAGATTTAGCCTTAGGCGTTGGAGGATATCCACGAGGAAGAATTATTGAAATTTATGGTCCAGAATCCTCAGGAAAAACAACACTTGCAATTCATGCAATTGCCGAAGCGCAAAAAGCAGGAGGAATTGCTGCTTTTATAGATGCCGAACACGCTTTTGACCGTTTTTATGCCGAAAATTTAGGCGTAGACATAGATAATTTAATTATTTCTCAGCCAGATTATGGCGAGCAAGCACTCGAAATTACCGAAAATTTAATTCGTTCAGGAGCCATTGATATTATTGTAATAGATTCTGTTGCAGCACTAACTCCAAAAAGTGAAATAGAAGGAGAAATGGGCGATTCTAAAATGGGATTACATGCAAGATTAATGTCGCAAGCCTTACGAAAACTAACAGGAACAATTAGCAAAACAAACTGTACCGTAATATTTATCAATCAGTTACGTGAAAAAATTGGTGTAATGTTTGGAAACCCTGAAGTAACAACAGGAGGAAATGCTTTAAAGTTTTATGCATCCGTTCGTTTAGATATTCGTAGAAGAACGCAAATAAAAGATGGCGATAAAGTACTTGGAAACCTTACCAAAGTAAAAGTGGTAAAAAACAAAGTTGCACCACCATTTCAAATAGCAGAATTTGATATTATGTACGGAAAAGGAATTTCTAAAGTTGGTGAAATTTTAGATCTTGCTGTCGAACACGGTCTTGTTAAGAAAAGTGGTTCGTGGTTTAGTTATGGCGACACAAAATTAGGACAAGGAAGAGATGCCGTAAAATCTTTAATTGCCGACAATCCTGAGTTGATGGAAGAACTTGAAACAAAGATTTTTGCTTCATTGAAACAAGAATAATTTTTATTGATAAATGGCTATATAATTAGACCTAACAGGTTTTTAAAACCTGTTAGGTCTTTTAAAATAGATTACTTTATACTTTTAGTCTAAAGAAAAAAAGTCATTTACACCTTTTTCAAAAACCCTCGAAAGCCTTAATGCGAGTTCTGTAGATGGAACATATCTATTTTTTTCTATAGAATTGATTGTTTGCCTTGAAACACCAATTTTTTTAGCCAACTCCTCTTGCGTGATATCTAAAATTGCACGTTCTATTTTTAATCGATTTTTCATTTATATGCTTTTTTAAAAGCATAATAAAAAGCCAATTGAATCATAAGAATAAAAAAGAGTATTTGAAAATCTCCTAAATCTTTTAATTTTTCACTTTCAGCATTTATACTATTAGAAACAAGATAATCTACATAAGGCATTACGATTGTATATATTACGCCAACGATAAATGCAACTGTATAAGATTGAGCTCTCAATTTAACCGTAAGTTCATCTTCAAGTTTATCCTTTGATATTGATATTAGTAGCATTCCTATCAACAACCCTTTTTTTGAAATTTCACTAATCATTTCTGTATCATCAGAAATAAAAATCTTAGACATTAAGGCTATAAATGATAAAGTAAATACAACAATTCCTGTTTTTTTAAATGAATAAGGAAGTCTAAAACTAGATATTTTATTTAATCGATTGCGCTCACAATCTAAAATTTGTTCTGTTTTCATAATTATAATGTATAAAGTTAATTTGTCAAAAAGACAAGTATATTTAATATTATGACAAATATACTTTACATTTTTAAATACACAAATATTTTATGAAACTTTAACATTTAATAAAAATAATATAACAATCTAAAAGCCCAAAACTTTAGCAGTCTATTTTAGATTCCTGTACTTCCAAAACCGCCTTTTCCACGTTTTGTTTCACTTAAAACAGTTACTTCTTCCCAAGCGGCACGTTCGTGTTTTGCAATGATTAATTGTGCGATGCGTTCACCATCATTTACCACAAAATCTTCATTAGATAAATTTACTAAAATCACACCAATTTCTCCACGATAATCTGCATCAATAGTTCCAGGAGCATTTAAAACGGTAATTCCTTTTTTAATTGCCAATCCGCTTCTTGGTCGTACTTGCGCTTCTATTCCAACAGGAAGCGCAATAAACAAGCCTGTTTTTACAATAGTTCTTTCCAACGGTTTTAAAGTGATAGATGCGTCTAAATTGGCACGTAAATCCATTCCTGCAGAAGCAATCGTTTCGTAATTTGGTAATGCGTGTTTTGATTTGTTTATGATTTGTATGTTCATTTTTTTATTTTAGTTAACCGAAAAGTACGTAAAAGTACACTTATTTTTCTCTGTGAACCTCTATGTTTCTCTGTGAATCCTTGACTACCGTTAGGTAGGTCTGTGCAATAACTCCTTCAATTCCTCTTTTTCATTCCAATAAATAACTCCAGCAAAAATTAAAACTAACAATGAAGAAATCCAAAAATTCTCTCTAAATAATAAAAAAGAAATAGCAGAAAGAACCACAGAAACTACTAGATAAATTCCCGTTTTTTGCAAATTATACTGTATAGGATATTGTTTTTTTCCGTATAAATATGAAATTATTGCCATAGAAGCATACGCAGCCAAAGTTGCCCAAGCCGAAGCAATAATACCAATTATAGGAATTAGCCAAAGGTTTAAAACAACCGTAACAAGCGCTCCAAAAATAGAGAAATACATTCCGTAGCGTGTTTTGTCGGTTAGTTTATACCAAATAGAAAGGTTGTGGTAAATCCCTAAAAATAAATTTGCCAACAAAACGATAGGAACAATTATAATTGCATCCCAATATTCTTTATTGATAAATAGTTCTTTTAAAACATCAATATACACAACAATTCCAACGAAAAATAATGCGCCAACAATCACAAAATAATTCATAATTTTTGCATAGGTTTCTTTCGCATTTTTTTTATCAGCATGATTAAAAAAGAACGGTTCGGCACCTAAACGAAACGCCATAATGTACAAATTCATAAAAATTGACAATTTATAACACGCACTATAAATTCCCATTTCAAAATCGCCGAGTTGCTGTTTTATTAAAATTTTATCAAGGTTTTCATTAATTACATACGCAATTCCCGCAACGGCAATCGGCCAACTGTATCGCAACATTTTTTTGAGTAAACTGAAATCGAATTGTAGTTTAAATTTCATCAAAAAAGGAATTAATAATACAAATGAAATGGCGCTTCCAAGAATATTGGCAATAAAAATATAGTTGACTTTGGGCGTTTTAGCATAATTATCTAAAATAATTTCAGGAAGTGCTTTTCCTTGCGCTATAAATTCAGGAATATATTTTAAGCCAAGAAGTGTTATAAGTACAATTATCGCAACATTTATCAGTTTGATTATTGCATATTTTATAGGTCTGTTTGAGGCTCTTAAATAGGCAAATGGAACCATTGCAATTGTATCTAAAGCCAATATTCCTATAAATAATTTTAAACGCAACGGATTTCCTTTAAAGTCGAAAACCCCTAAAAAATAATCAAAAAATACCAACAAAATAATCATAAAAACAGCCACCGTAAATAACATGGTTATAAATGCTGTTGAAACCAATGTATCCTTTTTTGTTTCTTTAGTGTAGAATCTAAAAAAGGTGGTTTCTAAGCCAAATGTCAATAAAACTGCAAAAAGTGCTGCCCAAATATAGAAATACGTATTTTCAGAAAAAGAATCTGGAGGCAACGCATCTGTATGCACGCGCACTAATAAAAATCCGATTACACGAGGTAAAACCGCAGCAATTCCATAAATAATAGTGTCTTTAAAAAATCGTTTTAATGTGCTCAAAAAATAAAATTCTTTAGAAAATTAGCGTCAGTTCGAGTGATTTTTGAGAGTAAAACGAAGAAAAATTGTATCGAGAACAAGTTAATTTTTACTTCAAAAAGTTCTCGATACAAAATTCTTTACTTCGACTTCACTCAGTAACCGAGAATTTCACTAGAACTGACGGCGCATACAAATATAAGAATTAGCAACAGAATAAACTTAAAAATAGTATTTTTGGAATGTTTATTTAAAAATAAAAATAAAATTTATGGATAACTACGGATTCCTATCACTACTTCCGCCAGTAATTGCAATCATTTTTGCGCTAAGAACCAAACAAGTATATATCTCTTTACTCTTCGGAATTTGGTTTGCATGGATTATCATGAATGATTGGAATTTTTTAGACGGTACATTAGCAACCATTGAAAACCTTGTAAATGTTTTTTCTGAAGGATGGAAAACCAAGACAATTATGTTTAGTGCGTTAGTTGGCTCTTTATTGATTTTTATTCAATATTCACGAGGAGTTGAAGGATTTGTAAATAGATTAAATGTTTTAATAGTACGTTTAGAAAAGAAAAAAACAGGATATAGTAGAGTTGTCATTCAATTATTAGCAGCAGTTACAGGAATCCTTTTATTTGTTGAAACAAGTATAAGTTCATTAACTGTCGGAACACTTTTTAGACCTGTTTTTGACAAGTTAAAAATACCAAGAGAAAAACTCGCATATATTGCTGATTCAAGTTCTGCGCCAACATCTATATTAATACCTTTCAACGCTTGGGGCGCATATATTATGGGGTTATTATTAGTGCAAGGAATAGACAATCCTATTGGAATGTTATTTTCATCAATCAAGTATAATTTCTATCCAATAATTGCACTTTTAATTCTTTTTGGGATTATCATTTCTAAAAAAGATTTTGGAGCTATGGCAAAAGCTGAAAAACGCACAAAAGAAACAGGAAAATTGATGAATGACAACGCAAAACCAATGCTTTCAGACGCAGTTACGTCATATCCTCCAAAAAAAGGTGTTAAAGCAAAAGCGTATAATATGGTAATTCCGTTGGTAACAATGGTATTAATGATGCCGTTTTGGCTCGCATATACTGGATGGAGTGAAGTTGAGAGTTTCACTTCTTTTTTCAATCATTTTTCTCAAGCGATTGGAAAGGGTTCTGGCTCATCATCAGTTTTATATGCTGTGATTTCCGCAATTTTTGTTGCAATGATTTTGTATAGAACACAAGGTATTATGAAAATGAATGAAATGGTAGATATTACCTTAAAAGGAATTAGCGAGTTGATGCCTTTAGCCTTATTAATGGTATTGGCATTTGCAATTGGTGATGCTTGTAATGCACTTGGAACAGGAGAATTTATTGCGAATTCGTCTAAAGAATGGTTGTCACCAGAATTTTTACCAGCAATTATATTTATAATTAGTGGATTTATTGCTTTTGCAACAGGAACTTCTTGGGGAACATTTGCTATTATGTTGGCAATTTCAATACCAATGGCAAACATTCACGGAGTAGATGTTACTTTAGTTGTTGCGGCAACACTTGGTGGCGGAGTTTTTGGAGATCACTGTTCGCCTATTTCTGATACGTCAATTATTTCATCAATGGCATCAGCAAGTGATCATATAGACCATGTAAAAACGCAACTTCCTTATGCTTTGGTTGGAGGAGTTATCTCGACAATTTTATATTTGATTATGGGATTTGCGATGGCTTAGGAAGTTATAAGCCAGAAAAGTTTAGGCATAAAAAAACTCGAATATAAAATATTCGAGTTATAAATCAATCAACCCCAAAGACTCATTTACACTACAAATATATATAGTTTCTACATACCAAAATCTTTAAATAAAGAAACAGAAGTAAAAAAACTATAAACAGTTCAATATTATTAATAAATGGATAATTATAAGTTATTTGGAAAGAATCCCTTTTTTACCCAACTCTTTAATTACACGTAAAGCACTATCTTTTATAGTGTTTTTTACAAATACAAAAGTCTTTTCAAACAACTGGTTACCACCAAAGAAAGTTATTTTAAATTCGTTATTGAGTTTGAAAAGTTCAGGCTGAATAAATTCAATTTTTGCAAATGAATTAGCAGGAAGTAACTCAATTTTCTTACGCATTATTGAGGTTTTGTCTTTTTCATCATAACCATGAGAAACAATCAAAACCATTTCTAAGTCAATTTTTTTATTATTGATGAGGTACACATTCCAATCATCACATCTAAAATCTGGATTGTATTCTTTTACAATCGCCATAAAAACGTTTGTAACTACTGGAATTTGTATATCTTTTTTCATTTTGAAAAGGTTAAAGATAAACGGTCAAAGTAAATTAATTTTTTGAGTTATACGCTTAACGTCTGTTTTATTTGATTTTGATATATTGGTTTACTTTCAACCATTCTATTAATGGTTTTATGAAAGATACTGGTTTTAAATTGAGAACGATTAATTCTAAAACAAAACT
>JAKITY010000093.1 GCA_021647835.1 Flavobacteriaceae bacterium
AGGCCGTAGGAATTTTTTTAGTTCCAATAAATTTTATGTTATACCCAAATATTTCTTTTCCTAAAACATCTCTAATAATTAATTTATTGACCCTTACTTTTGCATTAATAAATAGGTTTTCCTTTAAAGGATTCGGATAAATACTTGTCTTTTCTAAAAGATAATCATTAGTACTTAAACTGTTATCTACTGTAAAATAATGATTTATAATTTCACCTGTACTTAAGCTGCATTCTACACGCCATTGTCCTTCAATATCAACGGTGCCATTATACCACCAATATGAAGATGAGTAATCTTGAGTTAAATTTCTATTCCAATTGTAGGCAATAGAATTATCAGGTTTGTAAACTTTTAAATTAAAATTATAACCTAATTGATCTTTTAAAAAAACAATAAAATATACTAATTCATTTGTTGAAAAAACATTCTTTTCATTAGTGATTTCAGTAGATGGGCAATTGCCAAAATCAGGTGGATTACTATTGGTAGTTAAAGCATTTATTTTTGGATTTCTATAAGGTTTTTGTGTTTGCCACCATGATGAACTATTCCAGTTATTTGATGGGCCGCTATAAGGGTCAATTAATTTATCATAACTATAAGTATCATCTTCATAAACTTCAAAATGTAAGTGAGGACCAGTAGAATTTCCAGAACTAGCTACAATTCCTAAATACTCACCTTGTGTTACAGTATCTCCTATATTTTTTGTTGTTAAAGAACCATTTTTAAGATGTCCATACCATGCAACACTACCATCATTATGTTTTATATAAACAGCATTCCATTGATTATTATTAAAAGAACAACTTCTGTCAAACTGTCCATCGCTCTTATAAATGATTTGTCCTCCTGAAGCTGCAATAACTTCAACTCCATTGTTATCAACCATTTTCCAGCTATATGGCCAAATATAAATATCTGTTCCTTGATGATTATATCCAGAAGCAGTATCATAACTTTTTGTACCACCATTATAATCTGTTACTTGGTCAGGGTAAGCAGTATTGTGATCTACATAATTTGAAATAGCCCAAATTTCATTATAGGTAACATTGGATGCTTGTTTAACTGGCCATATAAATAGTGGGTTAGGAATTCGACTATTTACATTAGAATATTTATTTTGAAACTTTAATTGCTTTTGACTTTCTTTTAACTTAACAATAATTTCTTCTCTTTGATTTACTGTTAAACATTCGGTTTTGGATTCATTAAACTTAAATTCTCCTCCTCCATTCTCTTGAGAAAATAAAGTGAAATTTGAATTTATAAAAAAAAGTAATAATACTATTTTTGATGCTTTCATAATATCTTTTATTTAATTATTGCACTATTTTTTTGGTTTGTTGCCAACGTTGAGAGAGCGCTTCGTTTTAATGAGCGTTATCGTTCGATAAGTAAAGTTAGTCAAAACAAATGACAAAGTAAAGTTTAAATTTATAAATTTGTTCTGAACTATCTAAAAATTAACACAAGCAACCTAAAAATAATCCGTAAATTTGCATCGTTTTTATATAGTTTTCAGATGAAGAAATTACTCTCTATTTTATACTCTACTCGCTTAACAGCCATTTTATTTGTCGTTTTTGCCATTGCAATGGGAATTGCAACATTTATCGAAAATGATTATGGCACGCAGACTGCTCAAAAACTAATTTATAACGCTTGGTGGTTTGAGGCTATTATGGTGTTTTTTGTGATTAATTTCTTTGGAAATATCTTTAGATATCGTCTCTATAAAAAAGAGAAATGGTCGGTATTACTGTTTCACGTAGCGTTTTTATTTATTTTAATTGGTGCAGGAATTACACGTTATATCAGTTATGAAGGTATAATGCCTATTATTGAAGGGGAATCGAGTAATGTATTCTTTTCTCAAACCAATTATTTTGATGTTGTTGCTCATGATGGTAAAGACCAAAAAAAATATAATTCTGACAAAGTATTACTTTCTGCGATAGGAAAACCAAATTATTCTTTTTCTGATTCATTTAGAGATAAATACTTTACATTCAACCTTGTAGAATATATACCTCATGCCAAAGAAGTTTTTGAGGAAACCGAAACTGGCGATCATTACCTACATTTTGTAGAGTCAACTTCAGGTTCTCGTCATGATCATTATATCAAAAAGGGAACAAGTCAATTAGTTCACAATGTTTTAATTGGTTTTGACAATGTAAACAACAATTCTATTGATTTTATTTCTGATGGAAATCAACTTAAAATAAAATCTTCACACGATGGAACTTTCCTTAGAATGTCCGATAAATTTAACGGAACAATTACCAAAGATTCTATTCAAGGATTTCAATTATTATCTTTGCATCAATTGGCTGGTCTTAGTTTTGTAATACCAAAACTCGCCGTTAAAGGGAGTTATAAAACTATAAGAAGCACACGAGAAGAAAGTCCTTTGGATAGACTTACTTTTGATGTAATTGTTGGAAATGAAACAAAACAATTGATTATTAATGGCGGGCAATATAACCTTGAAAGCCCTACAATAATTAGTGTTGGTGAACTTAATTTTAGAGTGAATTACGGATCAAAACAGCTCACACTTCCGTTTCATATTAAATTGCGAGATTTTCAATTAGAGAATTATCCTGGCTCTCAAAGTCCGATGTCTTATGCAAGTGAAATTACAGTAATCGATCCAAAAGAAACCTTTGATTTTAGAATTTTTATGAATAATATTTTGAATTATAGAGGTTATAAATTCTTTCAATCTAGTTATGATATTACAGATGAATATGAGGAAACGCGTCTTTCTGTAAATCATGATTATTGGGGAACTCTTATCTCATATATTGGCTATACAATGCTATTTCTTGGGCTTATTTTAATCTTATTTGTGAAAAATACTCGTTTTTCTTATTTACGAAATAGCCTTAAAAAAATAGAGAAGAAAAAGACAATGCTAACTTTAGCGTTGTTATTTATGTTTGCCTCAAATTTTGCACAACACAATACCAAGCATCAAATTACAGAGCAACAAACCGACTCTATTTTAGAAGCCAATATTGTAGCTAAAATACATGCTGAAGAGTTTAGTAAACTCATCATTCAAGATGCTGGAGGACGTATGAAACCTATACATACTTTTGCTTCAGAATTATTACGAAAAGTACATCATAAAGATGCTTTTAAAGGAATGGATGCCAATCAAGTGTTTCTTTCTATTCAGCAAAATCCTCGTTTTTGGTTTCAAGTTCCTATAATTTACATCAAAAAAGAAAACGCCAAATTAAGAGATGTTATTGGTATTCCGCATAATCAAAAATACGCACGAGTTTCCGATTTCTTTACTGATAGAGGAGTTTATAAAATTGCTGATGAACAAGAAAAAGCATTCAAACAAAAAATTAAAAGTAAATACGAACAAAGCATTATTGATGTTAACAATCGTGTAAACTTATTGTATTCTGCAATTTTCGGAGATTTATTCACCATTTTTCCTGTTCCAAATGATGTCAATAATAAATGGGTTTCGCAAAATGAACTCGATTCAAAAAATTTCTCTGGAATAGATTCCGTTTATGTAAAACAGATTCTTCCTGCTTATATTCAAACGCTTACTGAGGCAAAACAAAAAAATGATTATACACAAGCAAATGAAATTTTAGCAGGAATTAAAAAGTTCCAAAAGAAATATGGTTCGGAAGTATATCCATCTGAAAATAAAATTGATTTAGAACTTTTTTACAACAAGTATGATATTTTTAAAAGCCTTTTTAAATACTATCTTTATGCAGGAACGCTGTTATTTATTTTTGTAATTATTAGAATTTTTAAAACTTCTAAAACCATCAATTTATTCGTTAAAATAAGCGTTGCTATTATTATAGGTTTGTTTGTTTACCATACTGTTGGTTTGGGTATTCGTTGGTACATTTCAGGTCATGCGCCATGGAGTAATGGTTACGAGGCTATGATTTACGTTGCTTGGGCAACCATGCTTTTTGGACTTATTTTAGGACGAAAATCTGCCTTAACAATTGCCTCTACAGCCTTTGTCGTTTCAGTAATTTTAATGGTTGCTCATTGGAATTGGATGGATCCATCAATCGGAAATTTAGTTCCTGTACTTGATTCTTATTGGCTAATGATACACGTTGCCATTATTGTAGCAAGTTATGGTCCTTTTGTATTGAGTATGATTTTAGGAACACTCGCTTTATTTTTGATGCTTGCAACGACTAAAAAAAATAAGAAAAAACTTGATTTAGTTATCAAAGAAATTACCATTATCAACGAAATGTCTATGACTGTTGGTCTAATTTTATTTACTATCGGAAACTTTCTTGGAGGTATTTGGGCGAACGAAAGTTGGGGTCGATATTGGGGATGGGATCCAAAGGAAACTTGGACTTTAATAAGCATTATGATCTATGCGTTTGTGTTACACACACGTTTAATTCCTGGACTTAGAGGTCGATATCTTTTTAATGTATTAGCAATTTTTTCATTTGCATCTATATTAATGACCTTTCTTGGTGTAAATCATATGTTATCAGGATTGCATTCATATGCACAAGGAGAATCTGCCAAAATCCCTATGGAGATATGGTCTTGGTTAGGGTTTTCTCTTTTACTGAGTGTTTTTGCCTATTTTAAATATAAAAAGTATTATAAGAAGTAATGCTATTCACAGAGGTTCACAGAGAAACTCAGAGATATACAAAGATGTGTTTCCCGTTGTAAACTTTGCGAGAAAACTTTGCGAACTTTGCGGTTAAAAAAAACAATAATTCATACCTTTGACACTTACTAAATAAAACAACCTATGTTTAATAAATATATAAAATTAGTTATCGCTGCTGCAATTACAGTTTGGGCAGTTTTTCAATTTGTTGATGGTAATATTATGAACGGAATTTCATTGCTTTTTTTAGCAGGAATTTTTGTGTTCTTCTATTATAAAAACGAATTTATCTTGTTGGCATTCTTACAATTACGTAAACAAAACTTTGAAGGCACCAAAAAATGGCTAAGTAAAGTCAGAAATCCAAGTAGTGCATTGGTGCAAAAACAAGAAGGTTATTATAACTTTTTACAAGGAATTATGGTTTCTCAAACCAATTTAACACAAGCAGAAAAATTCTTTAAAAAAGCGTTGAATTTAGGTTTGTCAATGTCACACGATACTGCAATGGCAAAACTACAATTAGCAGGAATTGCAATGTCTAAAAATCGTAAAAACGAAGCAACAAAATTGATGAATGAAGCGAAAAAATTGGATACTCAAGGAATGCTAAAAGACCAAATAAAGTCTATGAAAGACCAAATGAAACGAGTTGGTGGTGCTGGAATGGCGCAAAGACAACAAATGAGAGGTCGCAAAGGGTTTCGTTAAAAAAACACATAAAAAAGGCGACAATTGGTCGCCTTTTTTCATGCTTCTATTTCTTACTCCAACACCTTCAAATTCAAATCTTCTTGATATTGAATTAAGAAAACCCCTTTATTTTCTGTACTTCCAAATAGTTTTTTACGGTAGTCAAACTTCGTTCCTATACGTTGTGAAACTCCTGCTTTTGCACCTTCGTTAAACGAATCAAAACTTGACAAACGCAATAGCGCATCGTAAGTGACGTCAAAGCCTTTAATGGCGTGTTTTGTTGGGTAAGCATGGTATTTCTTCTTATACTTTTTCCTGAAATATTTTACGGCATCGTCCGTAATATCAACAAATTCTTCCTTTGGATATGTAAACTGTAATCTCGCCAATTGATTGTTACTCACATTAGAAAAATGAGAACCATTACCAAAACTAAATAGTTGAATTTTTGCTTTTTCTTTAGACATTACTCCAAGATTATTCACAACATCATTGGTAGTTACATTATCTTTTCCAATGAATACTACCCAATTTTTTCGTTTCACAGTATCAATAACTTCAATAAAACGGTCTTTCTTTATATATCCTTTTTCTGGTTTTAAAATTTTAATTTCAGAAATAGAATCGTGTGATTTTAATCTTGTAGCAACTCTCGCAATTTTAGCAACAGATTTTGCTCCAGCATCGCCAGTAATTACAATGTTTTCTCCCGAATAATTATCGAACATATAATTAATCAATTTATCTTCTACTAATTTCTTGTTTGGCGCAACTTTTATTAAACTTCCTTCTGATATTGATGTTTGATTTTTAGAATACATTGGAGCAATTACAGGAATACTTCCAACTTTTTTAGCAACTATTTTAGCATTCTTCAAAAATAATGGTCCAACAACTACGTCAACCTCATCAAAATCAGTTGAATTTATAATTGATGTTATTTTACCAACATTATTCTCTGTATCTACAACTTTTAAGTTGATACGCATTCCTTGTTTTCTCAACGAATCTATTGCAACCAAAACTCCTGAATGAAAATCTGTAACAACATTTAAAAGAGATGATTTCTTTTTAAACTGCATATTATAATCACTCGTACTATTGACTTTGTAAGGCAACATCAACACGACATTTAATGGTTTGCTCGTAATATCATCAACAAATAAACTTTCTTCAATTTCTTCTGATTTTTCACCAACAATTATTGTCATTCCGAGTTTCAAATCATCTTTACTATTTAAAGTTGGGTTCATTTCAAACAATTCTTCTTCAGTAATATCAAAACGTCTTGTTAAATTAAAAACTGTATCATCTTTTTCAACAATATGTGTATTAAATTTAGTTTCAACAACTTCTTCATCTTTTGGCGTCTCTACAACTTCTTTTTTCTTTAATGGAATTTTCAATTCTCTACCAATGCTTACATTATTACCAATAATATCGTTGACCTTCTTTAAATCATCAACAGTTACATTATATTTTTGAGCAATGCTAAACAACGTTTCTTTTCGTTTTACTGTATGAACTTTACCCTTATAAGTATTAGCTGTAGTAGTTGCTTTCTTCTTTTTATTAGGAATAATAATGACCGTATTTGCATCAGGTTTTCTAGAAACATCTGGATTTAAGCGCAATAAATCTCGCACTTTCATATCATTATCCTTTGCGATACTTCTAATAGTTTCTCCTTTTTTTACGGTATAAGAAACATACTTTTTTTGCTGTCCACAGGCTGTGAGCGCTGTCAAAAAAAACAGTATAAATAATAATTTTATATTCTTCATATTTTTATTCTTCATTTCCAATATTCAAACTTGTAATTTGTAATTCCAAATTCGTAATTAGTTTTATTCCCATTCAATAGTTGCAGGCGGTTTTGAACTGATGTCATACACTACTCTATTAACGCCTTTTACATTATTTATTATTTTATTTGATATTTCTTGTAAAAATTTATAGGGTAAATTTACCCAATCTGCAGTCATTCCATCAACCGATTCTACGGCTCTTAAAGCAACACATTTTTCATAAGTTCGCTCATCTCCCATAACTCCTACCGAATTTACGGGCAAAAGCATTGCTCCTGCTTGCCACACATCATTATATAAATCCCATTTTTTTAATCCGTTTATAAAAATCGCATCAACCTCTTGCAATATACGTACTTTTTCTTCGGTGATATCTCCTAAAATTCTAATTGCCAATCCTGGACCTGGAAAAGGATGTCTTCCTAATAATTCTGCATCAATTCCTAATGATTTTCCGACTCTTCGCACTTCATCTTTAAAAATCATTCGCAAAGGCTCTACAATTTTTAACTTCATAAAGTCTGGCAATCCACCAACATTATGATGACTTTTAATCGTTGCACTTGGACCTCCTGTAACCGAAACGGATTCTATTACATCTGGATAAATAGTTCCTTGTGCCAACCATTTTACATTTTCTATTTTGTGAGATTCGTCATCAAAAACTTCAATAAAAATACGTCCAATTATCTTGCGTTTTTTCTCAGGATCGCTTTCTCCTTTCAATTCAGACAAAAAACGTGCCGAAGTATCAACTCCTTTCACATTCAATCCCATTCCTTCGTACTGTTTTAGCACGTTTTCAAATTCGTTTTTACGAAGCAATCCGTTATTAACAAAAATACAATGCAAGTTTTTACCAATTGCTTTGTCCAACAAAATCGCTGAAACTGTTGAATCTACACCGCCTGAAAGTCCCAAAACAACTTTATCATTTCCTATTTTTTTTTGCAATGATTTTATGGTAGTTTCTGCAAAAGAATCTGGCGTCCATTCTTGTTTTAATTCTGCAATTTTCACTAAAAAATTCGCTATTAATTTTGCGCCATCGGTAGAATGATATACTTCTGGATGAAATTGTATTGCGTAGGTTTTTTCGCCTTCAATCTTAAATCCAGCATTTTCTACTTCTTCGGTACTCGCTATTTTTTTATAATTTGATGGCAGTTTTAAAATAGTATCAGAATGGCTCATCCATACTTGACTTCCTTCGGATATCCCTTCAAATAAGGCGTCTGAATTATCAACAAAAGAAAGATTTGCACGACCGTATTCTCGTGTGTTTGAACTACCTACTTCGCCTCCAAAAAAATGTGCTAAATACTGTGCGCCATAACAAACGCCAAGTAAAGGAATTTTACCCTTAATTGCGGATAAATCTGGCTTCGGAGGATTTTCACTTCGTACAGAATGCGGACTTCCTGAAAGAATTACAGCTCCGAAATCGGAAATATTAAATTTTTTGCTATTGTATGGATGTATTTCGCTATAAATATTGAGTTCTCTAACCCTTCGTGCAATTAGTTGTGTAAACTGCGAACCGAAATCTAAAATAAGTACTTTGTGTTGCATGTGCAAAAATAGGGTTAAAAAATAATTTGTATGTTATTTTTTGAAAAGAAAACTTTACAATATTATATTGAATAATAAAACTGTCGCTAAAGTTAATTAGCGACAGTCAATTCTAATGAAAATTCAGAAAGTTTAATAGCGCATTAGAACCACTTAAAGCTTTTTAATATTATTTTAATTGTTATTCTTTATAATTTCTAATGTCTGTTCAATCCAGTCTTTATCAAATGATAAAGCAATATCTGGCGCTACTCCTTTCCCCTCATATTTATAATACTTATGAAAATTCATGTCTGTTGGTAATATTCTAAAAAAACCTGAAGGTGTAGGATAATCATACCCATAATTCATTCCATAAGAAAGTCCTCCCATTGTAACTTGACCTAAATGTATTGCGTTTTTTATTTTTTTTAGTTTCACTGTAAATTGTTCAGCATTACTTGCCGTAAAAGAATTTGTAATAATAAATACATTTTTTCCTTTAAGCAATTTTAAAAACGGATCTGATAATTTTTTATTTCCTCCTCCATTACTTCTTAAATCTACAATAATATTTTTAGCAGTTAACTTACTTTTCACTTCTTTATAAAAAGGCTTAAATACTTTTCTTTTTTTATTAAAAAAATTTTTAAAATATAGATACTGTACATTCTCTATCAACTCTTTAAATTCTAAAAATTTATTTTCTTTAGGAGCAAATTCATGATTTAGAGTATTGTTTACTTTTTTATAACTCAAAAGTCTTCCGTTTTCAAACGATATACTTTTTTTCATTGATGGGCTTCTAGTTGTTATGTTGTAATCAAATACATTGTATTTATTTCCTGTAGTATGTGTTGCATAAAATCTAATTTCACCTGTTTCCCAATTCCTAACATTACTTTCTAACACAACACCTATTAGATTTTTTTGAGGTAAGCATTTAGACGCATATTATTTCTTTGTGATAAATATTGTCTGTTTTTACCATTCTCTTGATTAAGTTATTGAATATTGTGTCTTTGTTTTGAGAGCGGTTAATTCGATAGCAAAAC
>JAKITY010000094.1 GCA_021647835.1 Flavobacteriaceae bacterium
GATGATATAGTTTACAAGACAAGGGAAATAATACGCCCTAACAGAAGTGTCAAACGGAAACATAAACCTAAAAAAACCTTCTCTATGGCGTATAAACGTATATAAATCCTTAACTAAACGACATTGAATCATAAATACAAAAGAGTATCAGGTTGGGTTTTCTATTTAACCATTCCAATTGCTTTATACGCATTTATATCCAACAGATTTGAGAATTTTTTAGTTTTTAAGGTATATCCTTTGTTTTCATACAAAAGGACAATAGTGACAGAAAGCACTGAAAATATTATTGGTTCAGATGGTTTTCAATGGATAGAAAATGGACTGGTAAACGAAATTCTGATTGTAATAATTATCATCTCGGGTATAGTAAATTCATTTTCTAAAGAGAATTTTGAGGATGAGTTGATAGGAAAACTAAGGACCGAAAGCTTAACACTCTCTCTTTACTTAAATTATGGTTTAATTATTATTGCAAATTTTTTAATCTTTGAATTGACCTTTATTTATGTACTGGTATTTAACCTAATCACAATCCTTTTGTTTTTCAATTTGATATTCAAATACAAGCTGTACCAACATTATAATAGTTAGAAGTGAAAAACAATCTCAAAGTATATCGGTTCAAATTTGGTTTTACACAGGACGACATTTCCAAAGAACTAAAGGTTTCCAGACAGACCATAAATGCCATTGAAAATAATAAATACTTCCCTTCATTGGAATTGGGCTTAAAACTGGCAATAATACTTGAATGTAAAGTTGACGACCTTTTTAGTATAGACTAATTTGAAACATATATAAAATATAGAATTGACTAAAAAATTTGAAATTGTCTGAAATAAAATATAACGAACGGGGAAACGAATTTTTCCTTCACGACCCTAGTGGAATATTATGGCATTTTGGAAAATTTAATTTCGAAAAATAATAGATTTTAATAAAACTAAACAATAGAATTATGCTAACAGGTATTAATCCAAAATTACCAATGCGTGACAAATCTGCCACAAGACATTATTACGTAAATCAACTAGGTTTTCAAGAAACAGGAGATTATGAAGGGTATTTAATGGTTCAAAAAGATAAAATAGAAATTCATTTTTTTGAATTTAAAGAACTCAACCCTAAAGAAAATTATGGACAGGTGTATATAAGAACTAACAACATTGATGGTCTATATCAAACACTTCTTGACAACAAAACCGAAATTCATCCAAACGGATCATTACAAGCCAAACCTTGGGGACAAAAGGAATTTGCTTTACTTGACCCTGATAATAATTTATTGACATTTGGGCAAAGTATTTAGGAATAAAAAGCGAATCTCTTACATTAAACAACCTCATGAAAAAGTATAAAATAACATTTATCACTGCACTATTATTTAGTTTTTTATCATGTGCACAGGTTAAAAATACTACAGAAGTAACTAATCGCATTAATACATACCTATCAGAACTTGAAACGGTTGGTTTTTCAGGAACTGTGCTTGTTGAGCTAAATGGGAATAAAGTAATATCTAAAGGCTATGGATATAGTAATAAATCAAAAGAGTTAAAAAATAAACCATCGACCATTTTTAGCACAGGTTCTATTACAAAGCAGTTTACGGCAACTGCCATCTTAAAATTGGAAATGCAAGGAAAACTATCAACAGATGATAACATTTCTAAATATTTTGATAATGTACCAAAAGATAAATCAGCCATTACTATTCACGATTTACTCAGACATCAGTCAGGGCTAAAAAGTAATATTGGCAGCGATTTTGACGAAATAAGTCAAACTAATTTCATTGATAAAGTACTGAATTCTTCCCTGATTTTTGAAAACGGAACAAGGTTTTCCTATTCTAATATTGGATATAGTTTGTTGGCTATAGTAGTTGAAAAAACGTCAGGAAAAACTTATGAAAATTATTTGTACGAAAATCTATGGAAACCAGCGCAAATGGAATTTACAGGGTATTCAAGACCCGATTTTGATACTACTAAAATTGCCGTTGGTTATTACAGAGATGACAGAGTTTGGGGAAAACCAACTGATAAAAATTGGGATACAGATGCACCATATTGGCACCTGAAAGGAAATGGCGGAATACTTTCTACAACAGAAGATTTCTACAAATGGCATAAAGCATTGATGACAGAACAAATACTATCAAAAGAAGCCAAACAAAAATTATATCACCCAAAAATAAGGGCAAACGAAACTTATAATGCCATATATGCCTACGGTTGGGATGTTTCAAATACCGATAGAAGTACGTTGAGAGTTTGGCACAATGGCACCAATAATATTCTGTATGCCGATTTTATGAGATTTATAGATGAAGAGGTTACGCTAATAATGTTTTCTAATAAATCTCACCCAAATTTTGATAAGTTAAACCAAGAACTATCAAACATTATTTTTGATAAAACGTATAAGCCAATAATTCCTATTGCTGAAAATGAAGTAAATAAAAACTTCACTAAAGATATTATAAGAATAATTTTAGATAATGGACTTGAAGTTGCTAAAAAAGAGTACAAAAACAGAGGTAATCAAAAAGACCTACTTGAGAATATTTTAAATACAAAAGGCTATAATTTAATATCTGAAAACAACCTCATTATGGCTATTAAAATATTCGAAATGAATGTTTTCGCATTTCCAAAATCTGCAAATGCTTTTGACAGTCTTGCTGAAGCATATATGGAAAATGGAAATAAACAATTTGCGATAAAATACTATGAGAAAAGTTTAGAACTAAATCCCAGCAATGGAAATGCAATTGATATGTTGAAAAAGCTAAAAACCCAATGATGGGAAAGTGTCATTTTAAGCCGTATTCTAACTCTTTGGCAGCAATTGAAAAAAATAATTACTTTAAACAAATGTCGGGTTATTTTCATTTTAAATAATTGCACACCAAGTTCTGAAGTGTAACATTGTCATGAAATTACAAAACGCATAAAAAAAAATAATCTATAAAGCTGTGATTTTTTATTGTGCCCTGCGAATTATTATATAGTTGACAACAATTAAAAAAACTAAATATGACATTATTATACATAGCTATTTCTGTCCTACTTATTTTGGTTTTGATAGTAAACCAGAAAAGTTATTGGAGTGATAATGATACCATTACTTTAAACATTAAAAGAGAAATTGTGATTTGTTTAGTTTGTGTTGGAATATCATACGCATCTATCGAACTTCAAAAAGAGAAGGAAAGCAACCATAGTGTATTTGAAATCGGTAGTTTAGACCAGACTAATATTGAAGAAATTAATTTTATTGACCGAGTTATAGCTGGTCGATGGGATATAATAGCAAAAAGTAATGGGAAAATATTTAAAAATATAGCGATATATTTAATCCCTCTATCACTTTTCTTTTTTACAGGTAGTATTAAAAGAAGACTTGTTTTGTTTTTTGTTTTTTCTCAAGGTTACTACCTTACTGAAGCTCTGACAGGATTAACAAAAGGATTGGTTGATAGATTTAGACCCTTTGCATATATCACACATACAGAAATTGAAAAATTAAGTATAAAGGCTAAAGAAAAATTTATGGAGGATATTGTTGATTACGATATCCTAAATTCTTTTTTCTCAGGTGATGCAAGTATTACAGCATTTGGTTTTATGTTTTTCGCTATTAGCTATAGTCTATTTTATAAACATAGTAGGTTAAAAACTGCAATTTGGATAATAGCCATCATTGGAACTGTTCTTGGGTGTTACTTTAGAACTTTATCAGGAAAACACTTTCCAACTGATGTTTTGATTGGAGGGTTGGTTGGGGCGGCTATAGCATATGGAATTGTAAAAGTTCACAAAAACGCATCTAATCCAACGGAATTAAAAAAATAACTGTTGCCAACACCGTATAAAATTAATTGCTTGGTACGAGCCTACTTACGAAAATCCTCGCGGATTTTCTATTTGGTTTGTATTTACTAAATTTGGTGTTTAAACAACGCAACTAATCTTATACAATCACGTTGGCAATAATTAAAAAATCGAACTATGAAAAAAGTATTAATAATAATTACACTATTTATTTTTATTTCGTGTTCAAATAATGCATCAGAAATTATCACTGAAAAAACTGACTTTAGCGGATTATATAAAATTGAAAGTATTGTGAGTACTGAAAATGTAGATTTAAATGATGACAATATTTCTTCTACAAATTTGATGAATGAAATACCTAATTATTTTGAAAATGCTGATTATGACTTTATAATACGGAATCTTGAGAAAACTGACCCATATGAACTTTTACTTTCTATTTACTTACCTGTGCCAAATGAATTTATCGATGAAGATTTTGGATTAATTGATTACAATAGATATTCTTCATTCATTAGAATTAACCCTTTTTCAAAGGACAAATTAATTAATGAAGAAATGGAAATTAGCAATTCAACAATATTGAACGAAATGGTTATATTGGATAATAATATAATTGAATCTAAATCGATTCAGATTTTTTATGACTTTAGTACAAACAACTGGAGAAATTTAGAGATAAAAATAAGATATTTGAAATTAGAATAACTATTGCCAACACCGTATAAAATTAATTGCTTGGTACGAGCCTACTTACGAAAATCTTCGCAGATTTTCTATTCGGTTTGTATTTGCTAAATTTGGTGCTTAAACAACGCAACTAATCTTATACAATACCGATAAAATAAAATTATACAATACGCTATAATTATGTTTTCCCGCCAAATAATAGTTAAAACCTTTCCCAAAATCGTTTTCGTAACTATCTTACATAAAATTATATAAAAATTTCTATATTTTGTAACTTGCGCTTTCATAAAAAAAAATAAAGAGCAATGAGTATCATTATAAACATTCACGCACGTCAAATTTTTGATTCAAGAGGTAATCCGACAGTAGAAGTTGATGTAGTTACCGAAAACGGCATTATGGGTAGAGCAGCAGTTCCTTCAGGAGCATCTACAGGAGAACACGAAGCCGTAGAATTGAGAGATGGTGGAAGCGCTTATATGGGAAAAGGTGTTTTAAAAGCCGTTAATAATGTCAATCAAATTATTGCAGCAGAATTGTTGGGAACATCCGTTTTTGAGCAAAATGCGGTAGATCAGTTAATGATTGATTTAGATGGTACTCCAAACAAAGCAACATTAGGAGCAAATGCTATTTTAGGTGTTTCTTTAGCAGTCGCTAAAGCAGCAGCCAATGAATTAAATATGCCATTGTATAGATATGTTGGTGGAGTTAGTGCAAACACACTTCCTGTACCAATGATGAATATCGTAAATGGAGGTTCACATTCTGATGCACCAATCGCGTTTCAAGAATTTATGGTACTACCAGTTGGAGCAAAGAATTTTACACATGCAATGCAAATTGGTTCTGAGATTTTTCATAATCTAAAGAGTATTTTACACGATAGAAGTTTAAGCACAGCAGTAGGTGATGAAGGAGGTTTTGCACCATCTTTTAATGGAACAGAGGATGCACTTGACACTGTACTTGAGGCAATCAAAAAAGCAGGTTACAAAGCAGGAAGCGAAGTAATGTTAGCATTAGATTGTGCTGCGTCTGAGTTTTTTGTTGATGATAAATATAATTATTCAAAGTTTGAAGGAACATCAGGAAAAATAAGAACATCAGAAGAGCAAGCAGATTATTTGGCTGAATTGTCAGAGAAATATCCAATTATTTCTATTGAAGATGGTATGGATGAAAACGATTGGAAAGGTTGGAATTACCTTACAAAGAAAATTGGCGATAAAGTTCAAATTGTTGGCGATGATTTATTTGTTACCAATACTGAATTATTAGCAAGAGGAATTAAAGAAAACTCAGCAAATTCTATTTTGATAAAAGTAAATCAAATAGGAACATTGACAGAAACAATTGCTGCTGTAAATATGGCACACAATGCAGGATTTACATCGGTGATGAGTCATCGATCTGGAGAAACAGAAGACAATACGATTGCAGATTTAGCAGTGGCTTTAAATACAGGGCAAATTAAAACAGGTTCGGCTTCACGAAGTGATAGAATGGCAAAATACAACCAATTATTAAGGATTGAAGAAGAATTAGGTGATATTGCTTATTATCCACAAGAGAAAGCATTTAAAATAAAATAATTGAGTTAGTCAGTTAGTTGCCGTACGAAAAATACTTAGTAATCAATGTGTTAAAAATGCCTTTATTATGAAAATTAGAAAACATATTGATTGAATATATCACTATTACTCCTTATTTTTTATAACTGGCTAAAAATCAACAATAAATTATGTCGTCTAAGTGTATAACTCAATAAATTGAAATCTACTTTATAAGGATAGATGTAATTGTAATGTGTTTTTAAAACATTTATATCAAATGCTGAAATGGTATCATTATTCACGTATTTTGTATATAATAAACTTTCTTTTGGACGGTAGGTAAGAGGATAAAACCTACCAAAAGAACCGAAAAATAGTTGCTTTATTTTTTTAATGACATCATTTTTTTCTTCAAATGTATCCAGATTAACCTTTAATATGCAAGAAGAACTCTTATAATTATTATCACTTGATATGTAATAATTTGCATTATCTTTAAATCTATTCTCTACTTGTTCATCAGAGTATTGTTCTAATTTTTTTTCATTCAAAATTTCAATTTTTTTATTAGTCGTAGTGATATGATAATTTGAGTCACTTTTATTTCTTACAATACTTATTTTTAAATTTGGTATTTCGAGGTTTGAGAGACTAACTATGTATTTTTTTATTTTTATTCTATCACTTTCTCTAAAAGATTTGTCGATAAACACCTTGATAGGAACATTCCACTGTCTTAAAGGCTCGTTTTTTTTACTTTCATATTTAGTATAACTTCCAAAGGCAATATAAGGGTACATAGTTTTAAAATAACGAGTTTCTTTTTTTGTGGGTAAGGTTGGATAAACAAATTTAGGAATATATCTTTTTGCTAATATTAGTGTATCCTTATTCTCTAAAACGAGTAATTTGCTATTTTTATTAATTAAATGACGGCTATTCTTTTTTATGAAAACAACTTTTTCATTTGAGATTAGCGAGTCATTTTTTGATTGCCCAAAACTAGATACTGTTATTAATAGCGTAAGTGTAAATAGTAGTTTTTTCATTATTCTCCGCAGTTTTTGTTGTAAAAATTTACAATATCTTCAATGTCTCTTCTTCTAAATTTTTTAGATTCAATCTTTTTTACTAATTTAGGGCAGTCTTTAAAGTATTTAGAGGCAGATTTTTTAAAGTTGCTATACCATAATGTACTTCCTATTTTTTCTAATTCTCCATTAACTCCTTTTGAAGCGTAAAAGTAAGTAACTGGCACTTGACTAGGATCGACAGGTTTAGTAGTAGTTACAAAAAGAGTAACTTTTCCTTTAAGTGTAGGTCTATAAAATCGATAATTTTTTCTTCCCTTGATACGTTTATATTGATATTCAATATCTTCTTTTTTTTCATGAACAATTATTCTGTCTATTGTATTTGTATCAAAATATAACTTATTAGATTCTTTTGTTTTTTTATAACTAATTTTGGAATTAAAACTCCCGAAATGAGCAAATCCTTCAAGTATTGCACCATTTTTAAAAAACAACGTAGCCTCTTGCTTTTGCCCAAAACTCGATAGCGTTATTAATAACGTAAGTGTAAATAGTATTCTCTTCATTATTCTCCACAGTTTTTGTTGTAGTACTCAACGATATCTACTATGTCTTTTCTTTTAACTCGTTTCTTTGTTATTAACACAACTAATGTTGGACAATCGCGAAAAAAATTTGATGCTGCTTTTGAAAAACTTTTGAGAGATTGTGAATGACCTAAGTCTGTTACGGGCTCATTATTTTTAGACACATAATATGAACTTATTTCATTTTCTCCTACACCATATCCACCAACAGGTATTCCAAAAGAATATTGTTGTGTCATATTTCTATATAATGTGACTTTTCCTTTTATAATAGGTTCAAGTAGTGTTATTTTTTTTTGATTTTTAAGAATCTTATATTGAAATAAAATATCTTTATCATTACTTCTAATTATTATTCTATCAACTTCTTTTGAACTGTATGTCGCAATCTTAGATTTTCTCGTTGTTTTAAATAGTATTTTCCTACCACCTTTTTTAATCTTTGCATAGCCTTCAAGTACATCGTCATTTTTGAAA
Organism: Flavobacteriaceae bacterium; assembly: GCA_021647835.1. Lineage (GTDB taxonomy): Bacteria > Bacteroidota > Bacteroidia > Flavobacteriales > Flavobacteriaceae > Urechidicola. The sequence goes on from JAKITY010000094.1 coordinate 8,190, forward strand.
AACAACGTTGCTTTTTGATTTTGCCCAAAACTCGACAGCGTTATTAATAGTGTAATTGTAAAAAGTATTCTCTTCATTATTTTGCACAGTTTTCATTATAGTATTCAACAATTTCTACAATGTCACGTTTTTTAAGTTCTTTAGATTGAATTTTTTCAACTAGTATATGGCAATCATTAAAATATTCAGAAGCAGCTTTTTTAAAATTCTTAGTAAATATTGTGCCTTTTTCTCCTAAATGAATGACAATATTTCCATTGTCTTTAGAAACATAGTATGAACTTATTGAGTAATAATTACCATTAGACCAGCCTCCAGAACTATTTCCATTACCTGTGTATATACTAGAATTATAGCCTTGATTTACAATTTTATATAGAGTGACTTTTCCTTCTTTTATTGGTTCAAGAAGTAATGGTTTTTTTTTGTTTTTAATAATTTTATATTGATATAATACATCTTTATCATTCTCTCGAATTACAATTTTATCAACTTTTTGAGAATCATATATTATTTTTTTAGACTTTTCGGCTTTCTTAAATCTTATTTTACTTCCAGAATCTGTGATGCTTGCAAACCCTTTTAGTTCTGTGCCATTTCTAAAATAAATGGTTGCCTTTTGATCTTGCCCAAAACTTGACAATGTTATCAATAGCGTAAGTGTAAATAGTAGTTTCTTCATTATTCTCCACAGTTTTTGTTGTAATAATCTACAATTTCTACAATATCTCGTTTTTTTAATTCTTTGTTTTTAATCATCCAAACTAATTTAGGACAGTCACTAAAATATTCAGAAGCTGCTTTTTTAAAGTTCTTACTAAATAAGGAGCCTTTTGCTCCTAAATATGTTAGAAGAGGTTCATCATGTTTTGAAACATAATAACTCGTTATAGTATAAGAATTCATCCCAACAAAACCTCCATTAATTCCCATATCCATGCCTTTGCCTTGAACTATAATTCTATATAAGTTAACACTTCCTTCTTTAATTGACTCTAAAAGAATAGCTTTTTTTCAGCCTTTAATAAACTTATAATGATATTCATACCCTTTTCTGTTTCTACTAATATAAATTTTAGTTAATTTATTTGCTCCATAAGTAACACGCTTAGATTTTTTATCTTTTTTAAACTTTATCTTGTTACCAATAAATCTTGCAAAACCATGAGTAGATCCACCATTTTTAAAATAAATAGTTGCTTTGGTATATCTGTTTTCAAATCCTAATTGCGCACTTGAAAAAGTAGACATAGATAAAAATAGTACTACTAAAATTATTTTGAGGTAAGCATTTAGACGCATATTATTTCTTTGTGATAAATATTGTCTGTTTTTACCATTCTCTTGATTAAGTTATTGAATATTGTGTCTTTGTTTTGAGAGCGGTTAATTCGATAGCAAAA
>JAKITY010000095.1 GCA_021647835.1 Flavobacteriaceae bacterium
ATTTAGAACATCATCGCAAATCAAGTAATGATAGCGATACTTTTATTCTTGAGTAAGCACGTCTGCTTCCGTACACCTGACTTTAGTCAGATTTAAAAACCTATGGACTTTAGTCCATAGTGGTTTATTTAAAATTAGACAAGCCATCCTCGAGCCAATTGTAATATTCATCAACATTAGGTGTATAACCAACAGGATCATTTAAATTTTCTTCATTGTGATCTATTAAAACGTAAAAAGGTTGTGCGTTTGTACCGTATTTTATAGCCTGAAGTTCACTCCATTTTTGACCTATAAACCGTAGTTTTTTTCCAGGGTTTAATTTAGAATCTACAACATCACCTTCTGCTAAAGATCTTTTATCATCAACATATAAAGAAATCAGTACTATGTCATTTTTGATAATTTTTAAAACTTTGTCTTTTACCCAAACATTTTGTTCCATTTTACGGCAGTTTACACATGCTTTTCCGGTAAAATCAATCATTACAGGTTTTCCAACTTTCTTTGCGTATGCCAATCCTAAGTCATAATCGTTAAACGCCAAAATATCATGAGGAGCCATTAGGTGCGCTCCTTCTGGAATATCAGCATGATTCGCTGCGCCTCCATTTCCTAGTTTATAATAACCGACACCATAAGGAGATTCGCTATAATGTTGTGGTGGTGGAAAAGCACTAATTAAGTTCAGTGGTGCGCCCCAAAGTCCTGGAATCATATAAATAGTGAATGATAAAACGACCAATCCTAAACTTAACCTTCCAACAGAAATATGTGTTAATGGTGAATCGTGCGGCAATTGTATTTTTCCGAAGAGATAAAATGCCAATGCACCAAAAATGGTAATCCAAATAGCAATAAATACTTCACGTTCTAATAAGTGTAAATCCAATACTAAATCGGCATTTGAAAGAAATTTAAACGCCAATGCTAATTCTAAAAACCCTAAGACAACCTTTACGGTATTTAGCCATCCTCCAGATTTTGGCAAGGAATTTAGCCATCCAGGAAATGCTGCAAAAAATGTAAAAGGCAATGCAATAGCCAATGAAAACCCAAACATACTAATGATTGGTGCAATTCCTCCTTGTGTGGCTGCTGCGACTAGAGCAGTTCCAACAATCGGACCTGTACATGCAAATGAAACAATTGCTAGGGCTAATGCCATAAAAAATATTCCAATAATACCGCCTTTATCTGCTTGCTTATCTACTTTTGTTCCCCAAGAACTTGGCAATATAATTTCAAATGCGCCAAGAAATGAAAAGGCAAAAATAATTAGTACAACAAAGAAAATAAGATTAAACCATACATTTGTAGCAAGTGCATTTAGAGCAGGTGCTCCAAAAACTTTAGTAACGATAACGCCTAAGAATACATATAGCACAATTATAGATAAGCCAAAAATAATGGCATTTCTAATTCCGATAGCTTTATTTTTACTCTGTTTGGTAAAGAAACTTACTGTCATTGGTATCATTGGAAACACGCAAGGTGTTAGTAATGCTGCAAAGCCTGCAAAAAAACTAAGGATAAAAAGTGTCCATAATCCTTTTTTAGAAGAACTGTTTTTTTTACTTGGTGTTACTTTACTCTCTCCATTTTTTTTTTTAACAACAGTATTTTCAGCCGTCAATTTATTAATTTCAGTTGCTGTTGCAAGCATTCCTGCTTTTCCTTGAAGTGAGAAACTAATATCTTTGAAAGTTGGAGGTAAACATTGACTATCATCACATACCATAAACTCAATTTCACCATTAATGTCAACTTTTTTATTGGTTAACAACCGAATACGTTGTTTGAAAGTTGCGGTATTTTTAAAATATTTAATCTCCATTTCAAATATTTTATCAAAATCCGTATGACCTTTATCTTCAATAGGTTTTCCAATTAATTGAAAGTTATTAGAATCATTTTTTAAAATAATAGATGTTGCAATTGGTCCATCTTCTGGTATATCTTGAGAATATAAATGCCAACCTTTGTCAATTGTTGCTGTTACAACTAAATAATAGTTTGAAGCATCAATAGTTTCTACTGATGTCGAGAATTTTACAGGATCAAGTATTTGAGCGTTTGCAAAAGAAACAATAAGCGTAAGTATGAATAAACTAATTATACTTATTTTATTTTTTAAATAGTTCATTATTGAAGTGTTATTTTAAGCGTTTTAGTTGTGTTTTTGACTATTTTAAATCGATTGTCAAGGCGTTTACCGACAATCCAAATAATGTCATTATCGGTGTTGCAAAGTAACCAAATATTTTCTTTGTCAATAATTGACAATTTACCATCTTTAAAAAACTTACTCAGTTTCTTTTTTCCTTGCATTCCGAATGGATAAAAATAGTCCCCTTTTTGCCATTTTCTTACAATTAAAGGGAATTTTAACAAATCTTTATCAATTAAGGCAACTTTCGGATTGTTGTTTTGAGTTTTGAGTTTTAAGTTTTGAGTTTCTATTTTTAAATTTAATGAATCGTTTTTTAAAAAACCATCATCTTTATTAATCTTAAATTCACCTTTTAATCCTTCATCTTTCATCCTTTCGGACAACAATAAAAAATCTCTATTTTTGACCAATCGATACGTTTTACTCAGTACTTGTTTTCCGCTTTGCGCATTTAACAAGTCTGTAATATCATTCCATTCGGTAAAATGATATTCTTTTAATAACTCAAATAAATAGGCTTTTGGATTTGATAATTTTTTAATTTCTGATATGTTTAATTGCTGAATATCACCATCAAAAGTTAAAGTTTTTCTTTGGATGTTTTCAATAGAATCATTAATTATTTGTTGACTTCCTTGAAGGTTTTTGAGTGTTTTGTCAAAAGTTTGCATCAAACTTGGATTCAATTCTTTCAATACAGGAATTACTTGATGACGAATTTTATTTCTAAAATATTTTGTTGAAGTATTACTTTTATCTTCTCGCCAATCAATATTATTTTCAGTTGCAAAAGAATGAATTTCATCACGAGTGAAAACCAATAACGGACGCACAATATTTCCGTTTATAGCAGGAATTCCTGTCAAACCTTCTAAACCTGTTCCACGAGTAAAATTGATTAAAAACGTTTCTAAAACATCATCTTTTTGATGTGCTGTAAGTACATAATCTAAATTATTTTCTTCTAAAATTTTTACAAACCAATCATATCTTAGTTCACGTGCAGCCATTTGAATGGATAATTTGTTTTTAGCAGCATATTCATCCGTAGGAAAAGAAATAGTGTGTAATTTTAGGTCTAATTTTTTTGCAAATTCTTTAACGAATTCTTCGTCTAAATCACTTTCTTTATCACGCAATTTAAAGTTGCAATGTGCTAAAGGTATATTGAATTTTGATTGATGTAATAAATGAGTTAACACAACACTATCAATTCCTCCAGAAATGGCAATAAGTAGTTTTTTATCCTTTAAAAAAGGAAAATGTTGGTTGATATGCTGTTGAAAATTGACTAACAAATGTTTTGTTTTGTTGCACAAAGGTAAGTAATCGAAATCAAGAATTATTTATCCAATCAATAATATCGCTAATTAATTCTTCTTTACACAAGTCATTGTGTAATTCATGATATCCTTCTTCGTATAATTTTATGGTTGCTTTGTCTGATTTTTCTACAAATTCTTTGGACGCCTTATAATCAATAATTTTGTCGCCAGTTCCATGAAAAATGACTGTTGGAATTTGTAGGTTTTGTGCGTTCTCCAATGCCCATTTTCCTGTTTTAATAAAAGTGATGGAATAGTTTGGGCTTATTTTGCTGTGAATCAAAGGATCATCAATGTATTTTTGGACTTCAATTTTATCACGAGAAATATCATTTGGATTGAGTTCATTTCCCATTGTCATTGATGGTGTAATTTTTTGTAATAATTTACCTATTGATAACTTCAACTTTGGCGGTTCAAAAGCCAATTTTAAAAACGGACTTGTAGCTATAATTCCTTTTATTTTTGATGTTCTGCGTAACGCATAATTCAAAACGACATTTCCGCCCATACTGTGACCGTATAGATAGATAGGAATGTCGCCAAAAACCTCTTTAGATTTTTCTAACATCGCTGAAACACTATCTAAAACAGCCTCAAAACTTGGGTTATGTCCTCGTTTTCCTCCTGTTTTTCCATGCCCGAAATGATCAAAAGTAATTACAGAAATATTTTGTTCTACTAATTTTTTGACAATAAAATTTGCATATCTACTTGAGTGTTCTCCCATTCCGTGAACTAATAAAACGGCTGCTTTTGGTTGTTTGGATTTCCAATATTGACCAAAAAATTGCGTATTATGAAGGTTAAAGTTGAATGTTTGATGTGTCATTTTATATAAAATATGTCTTGACTGCGTTTAACCAAATAAAATAATTTTATTGTCTCCTCGAGCGCAGTCGAGAGGTTATTAATTAACGATAAATATACTAATTTGATTTCAATAAAACTTCTCGCATAGCTTTGGCTTTGAGCAAGCACTCTTCATATTCTTTTTCAGGAATAGATTTCGCAGTAATTGCGCCGCCAACCGAATAAGAAATGTATTTTTCAGATTGATTGTATAAAATACTTCGGATTACCACATTAAAGTCAAAACCTCCTGTTGGTGAGAAGTAGCCAACTGCACCGGAATACAGGCTTCTTTTGGTTTCTTCAAGATTTTCGATGATTTTCATGGCTGCTATTTTGGGTGCTCCTGTCATGCTTCCCATCGGAAATAAACTCTTAATAATATCCACCGAATTTGTGTCAGATTCTACTTCTGAAACTATAGTTGAAATCAATTGATGTACTTGTTTGAATGTATAAACTTTACACAATTCCGTAACTTTTACACTTCCTTTTATGGCTGTTTTTGAGAGGTCATTTCGTACCAAATCAACAATCATAATGTTTTCTGCACGTTCTTTTGTATCGTTCTCAAGTTGTACTATTAATTTTTTATCTTCTGATGGGTTTTCTCCTCGTTTGATTGTTCCTTTTATTGGTTGAGAAGTAATTTTATTTCCTGTTCGTTTTAAGAAACGTTCAGGTGATGCAGAGAGTAAAAATTTGTCATCCAGTTTTAAAAAAGTAGCGAATGGAGGGGAAGATATCCTGTTTAATTCTTCATATACTTTTAGAGGGTTTATAGTCGAGTTTTCAGTAAAAAACTCTTGGCAAAAACTGACTTCATAAATGTTTCCTCTATGAATGTGTGCTAAAATTTTATTGATTTTAGCATAATATTTATCCTTGTGAATTCGTATTTTTATTTTTATTTCTGATGATGAATTTTCTTTATTTCCAAGTTTAAAATCCTGAATGTCATTTAAATCAGTATCGATCTTTTTTTTATATTCATTCAAGTATTTTACTTCTACAGTGTTCCCTTTGATGAAAAATAATTTCTTCGGCTGAAAAAAATACAAATCAGGAAAATGTAATCCATCAAAATTGCTTGATTCTAGTTTTTCAACATCATTTTTCAGGTCATATCCTAAATATCCAAAGATAAAATCGTTTGTTTTTTGTTGATAATTTTTAAGTTTTTCAAAAGAATTATTGTAGTCGTATTTTATTTCTGTGTACATATCAACTGCCAAAACACTATCAAAATTGGAAGAAACAGCATCGTTAGAGTCTAGCCAAACAACTTTGTTAAACTGCTGTGCCCAAGCCAAAAGATTGACTTTAAATGAATCTATGTTTTTAAGATGATAAACTTTTGAAGTTCTCATAGTGACAAAAATAAAGAAGTCCTTTCAAACAGAAAGGACTTCAATAATTTATTTAAAATATTTTAACTGTGTATTGCTCTTCCGTCAACAGCCATGCAAGCTTCTTTAATTGCCTCTGTAAATGTTGGATGAGCATGAGAACTACGAGCAATATCTTCTGAAGATGCTCTAAATTCCATTGCAATTACTGCTTCTGCAATCATATCAGCAGCACGCGCACCAATTATATGCATTCCAAGAATTTCATCAGTTTCGGCGTGTGCCAATACTTTTACTTGACCTTCTAAATCCATACTTGCACGAGCACGACCTAAAGCACGCATTGGAAAACTCCCAACTTTGTAGTTTACACCTTCTTCTTTTAGTTGCTCTTCTGTTTTACCAACAGCAGCAACTTCTGGCCATGTATATACAACTCCAGGAATTAGATTGTAGTCGATATGTGGTTTTTGCCCTGCAATAATTTCTGCAACACATTCACCTTCTTCAGATGCTTTGTGAGCCAACATAGCGCCTTCAACAACATCACCAATTGCATAAATGTTAGATATGTTAGTTTGTAAGTGTTCGTTTGTTTCAATTTGACCTCTTTCTGTAACTTTTACGCCAACATTTTCTAATCCTAGTTTATCAGTATATGGCTTTCTTCCAACAGAAACCAAGCAATAATCGCCTTTAAACTCTACAGGAACACCTTTTTTATTGTCAGCAATTACAGTAACTTCGTTTCCTTTTGTTGTTACAGATGTTACTTTGTGACCTGTAAAAAACTTAATTCCTTGTTTTTTTAGTGATTTTTGTAATTCTTTAGAAAGCATTCCATCCATTGTTGGAATAATTTTAGGCATATATTCAATTACAGATACTTGAGAACCCAAACGATTATATACTTGACCTAATTCAAGACCTATGACTCCACCACCAATAACAACCAAATGTTTTGGTGTTTCAGTTAAAGATAATGCTTCAGTGGAAGTGATAACACGTTTTTTATCTAATTTTATAAAAGGTAAACTTGATGGTTTTGAACCAGTTGCGATGATTGTGTGCTTAGATTCAATCGTTTCTGTTTTTCCTTCGGATGTAATATTGATATGTGTTGCGTCTTTAAAAGATCCAAAGCCATTATAGACGGTAATTTTGTTTTTATCCATCAAAAAATCAATTCCAGCACAAGTTTGTGATACAACTTCATTCTTTCTATCAATCATTTGTTTGAAGTTTACAGTAACTTCCTTAGCGTCAATACCGTGTTTTTCAAAATGATGAATCGCATCGTGATAATGATGCGAAGAATCTAATAATGCTTTTGAAGGAATGCAGCCTACATTAAGGCAAGTTCCTCCTAAAGTATTATATTTTTCAATGATTGCAGTTTTTAAACCTAATTGTGCGCAACGTATCGCGGCTACGTAACCTCCTGGACCAGAACCGATAACGGTAACATCATAAGTGCTCATAAAAATCTTTATAAAATTGAAGTACAAAAGTACAGTTTTTTGTTAAAATATTAAGCAAAACAAAGGTTTATGACAAATAAATTTATCGCATTTCAAATAGAGGTAGTTTCCGTCCATTTACATCTTTGTTACTACCGTTTGTTAAAAATAATTGTAAATATTTTTGGATTAGAGGTAAATAATGTTATGTTTGCCAGCGAAAAGTGAATAAAATTCATATTTTCAATCCTATATCAACCCCCACGATATCATAGAACATATTTTTTTGAGATGTGTAGTCTCAAATTTGTACGCTGAAACTTTGGATCCCACTAAAGAAGCAGGTCAGTCATTATGAATTTAAATGTGGGTGTTATGATATGAAAGGATATAGATTTTTACTTACATTATTAATATTTTCTTCTGTTGTTAATTCTCAAACGCAAGCACCTTCTATAAATTCAGGAGTAACTTTTCAATGGGAAGATGTACAAACAGGGCCTTCTGATCCTGCTACTATTAAGTCAATTACAGTAGACGGAGTAATTTACAGAGGATTTGTTATGCCCTCTCAATATCAATTAACACGACTTGGACCTGATGGAGATTTTCGAAATGGAATTCTTGAAAATGGATTAACTGTAAATAATAATAGTGCAAATCCAAATTGGATATCAGATGCAACAGCTGCATTTCAGGATAAAAATTTAAACCATTATTTTACAGCATATAAAAATGGTAGAAATATTTGTAATGATTTTACTGCAATTACAACTACCGATGCTCAAATACAATCACTTATATATAATCCAGGTATTCCTTCTAATGAAGGTGGAATTATTGCCATTACGGAGCGTAATGCAAATAATTGTTATTATATTTCAGTATTCGGAATTCCTGCTGGAGGAGGTTCTGAACAATTTTTAGGAGATACCTTTGTACGTGATAACAGTACGCAATGGGGTCCTTTATTAAATCCTCCACCTTCAGGAGTTGATTATTGGAATGCAGGAAGAGTTGTTGAAAATAATGGAACGATTGGCATAGCTTTATTTTCATTAGAAGATTTAGCTCCAGTAGGTTCTATAATTACACGAGTAGATTTAACAGCTTCTACAGTTGATCATGGAGATGGGAAATTTTTCATTTTACAGAGTTATGCTGTTCCAATAACTGAGGTTGGATGTATGGATAATACTTTTTCAGGAACAGTAGGCTCTAATAGTGTTCCTGTAGGCTCTACATATTCTATAATATCTGGGCCAACACCAGCAGGATTATCTTTTACATTTAATACAGATGGTAGTTATTCATATCTTCCAGCGCCTGGAAATGTTAGTAATGTAACTTTTGAATACGAAGTTTGTTTACCATCTCCAAATCAAGATATTTGTGAGTCTTCAATAATTACACTTAGTTTTGACACGACTGCACCAACATTTAATGAAGTCTTACCAGCAGACATTACCATAGTATGCGATACTGTTGTGCCAGTTACAACAATTTTAACAGCAACTGATGATTATAGCACAGCAACAGTAATATTCAACGAAACAAGAACAGACGGAGCATGTGACAATGCGTATTCATTAGAACGCGTTTGGACAGCAACAGACGAATGTGGCTTGACAACAGTACATACACAAACGATTACTGTAGAAGACACAACAGTACCAACGTTCAACGAACCATTACCGACAAATACAACGGTAGAATGTGATGCAGTCCCAACAGCAGAAACCTTAACAGCGACAGACAACTGTGGCACAGCAACAGTAACATTCAACGAAACAAGAACAGACGGAGCATGTGACAATACGTATTCATTAGAAAGAGTATGGACAGCAACAGAAGAATGTGGATTGACAACAGTACATACACAAACAATCACTGTAGAAGACACAACAGCACCAACGTTCAACGAAGCATTACCAACAAATGCAACGGTAGAATGCGACAATGTACCAGCAGCAGAGACCTTAACAGCGGCTGATAACTGTGGTACAGCAACGGTAACGTTTACAGAAACCA
>JAKITY010000096.1 GCA_021647835.1 Flavobacteriaceae bacterium
CGAATATCTTGTCCAAAAAATCCGTAATCCCTATGTCTTTTAAATCGCTTCATAATACTTTAAATATACTCAATATCAGTGAAATATAAACGTGTTTTGAAGATTGTTAGTTTTTAGAGATGCCCTTTAGTTTATCGGCGTGCTTTCTTTGCTTACAATTACGGTGTAATTGCTTAATTTTATTTCTCTCTTTTTTTGATACTTTTATAGCCATAAACCTGAATATCAATACTATAAACATACAAAATAGTATTTATAACACCAAACAAAATAAGGCTAAATAATTGATTATTAATTCGTTAATTTAGGTAGTGAAATCTTGGATTCCCGAAAACCTAAATGGAGTGAGTATATTTATTAGAAATTTTAATCGTTTTTTATTTCCAAAGCCAAAACTTTTGGCATCAAACATCAAGCAAAACAATATTATCTTCAAAATATTTAATCCTTTTCTTATATTTGCATAACTTTCAAATAAATTATGGCTTACAAAAGAATTTTATTAAAATTAAGTGGAGAAGCATTAATGGGAGACCGTGATTACGGTATTGACCCTAAACGACTCGCAGAATATGCCGAAGACATTAAAGAAATTGTTGCTAAAGGAACAGAAGTTGCCATTGTAATTGGTGGCGGAAATATTTTTAGAGGCGTTGCAGGCGCAAGTAATGGTATGGACAGAGTACAAGCAGATTATATGGGAATGCTCGCAACAGTTATCAATGGCCTTGCTTTACAAAGCGCTCTTGAAGATACAGACGTACAAACAAGACTGCAAACAGCCATAAAAATTGAAGCAATCGCAGAACCTTATATCAAACGAAAAGCAGTCCGTCATCTTGAAAAAGGACGTGTTGTTATTTTTGGTGCAGGAACTGGAAATCCGTTTTTTACAACCGATTCTGCTGCTGCATTGAGAGCTATTGAAGTAAATGCAGAAGTTATTTTGAAAGGGACTCGTGTAGATGGAGTCTATGATTCTGATCCTGAAAAAAATAAAGACGCAGTAAAATATGATAAAATTTCCTTTGCTGATGTTCTTAAAAAAGGATTGAAAATAATGGATACAACAGCATTCACATTAAGTCAAGAAAATAATTTACCAATCATTGTTTTTGATATGAATACTCGCGGAAACTTACTTAAAGTAGTATCTGGAGAAAATATTGGAACAATTGTTGCTAATTAACAATCTGTAAAGTAAAATACATTTAAAAATGAACGAAGAAATAGATTTTATAATCGACAGCGCTAAAGAACAAATGGAAAATGCCATTGCTCATCTCGAAAAAGAATTGCGTAATATAAGAGCCGGAAAAGCAACTCCATCTATGTTAGCAGGAGTTATGGTTGACTATTATGGTTCTCAAACTCCACTTTCTCAAGTAGCAAATGTTAATACTCCTGATGGTCAAACTATTTCTGTTCAGCCATGGGAAAAAGCAATGTTACAAGAAATTGAAAGAGGTATCATGTTTGCAAATCTCGGTTTTAATCCGATGAATAATGGTGAAATGATTATTATTAGCGTTCCTCCATTAACAGAAGAACGAAGAACTCAATTAGCAAAACAAGCAAAAGCAGCAACTGAACACGACAAAGTTAGTGTTCGTAATGCACGGAAAGATGCCAATAACGACATTAAAAAAACTGATATTTCTGATGATATGAAAAAAAATGCAGAGGCAAGAGTCCAAGATTTAACAGATAAATACACCAAGGTTATTGATGAGATGTATTCCAAAAAAGAAATTGACATCATGACGGTATAATTTTAGATTTATTTAACACTTTATGTTAAACTACTTACAAAATATTTAAATCCGCTATTTGCGGATTTTTTTATTGTTACAATTTGCGTTACTTGTCGTCTTTAAATAATATCATCAACTCACAACTATGAAAAAATTATTACTCTCGCTTCTTTTTTTACCACTTGTATCTTTTTCTCAACAGCAAATTTCTGGAGTTCTAATTGACTCTAAAACTCAAGAAACACTACCTTTTGCTAATATTATTACTAACAACAATCAAGGTACAATTACTAATGTTGATGGTGAGTTTATTTTAGAATCAGACAAAGAAATAACTGAACTTCGCATATCATATATTGGTTATAAAACCAAAAAAATTACTATAACAGAAAGTACAACTTTTCTTAAAATAGAGTTAACGCAAAACATCGAAAGTTTGAATGAAGTTGTAATTACCAATGCAGAAAATCCTGCGTTAAGAATTATACGAAATGCAATCAAAAATAAGAAGAAAAATAATATTGAAGCTGCATTAAACTCTTTTAAATTTAAAGCATATAATAAATTGCTTGTTACTGCAAATCCTGATTCAATAAAAGGGGGATTTGACTCGATTTACAAGATAACAAAAGGAGTTAAAAAACTTGTAACGGTCGATTCAAGTTATTTTGAATTTAAAAAACACATCAGCAGAAGTCATTTATATTTAACTGAAAAAATTGCCGAACACACTTTTGAAAAAGGTAAAAAGAAAAAAGAAACAGTTTTAGCTTCTCGAATGGCGGGTTTCAAACAACCTATTTATGAAGTCTTAGCACTCAATATTCAAGACTTCTCTTTTTATAACGAAATTTACACTGTTGCAGGTACAAAATATGTAAATCCGATAGCAAATAACGCTTTAAAACATTATGAATATCAGATATTAGATACTATAAAAAATAGTAATGGCAATTCTTTTATGATTCATTTTAAACCAAAAAAGAAAGGAAAATCGGTTGGGCTCGAAGGAGTTTTATATATTGATAATGAATCGTATGCAATTACATCTGCCATTTCTGAATTACGTGGAATTGTTGATGTAAAAGCCTCTCAAAAGTTCAATTATTTAAAATCAAACAACATTTGGTTTCCTATTGAAACACATATCAGTATAAAAAAAGGAGAGAACAAAGAAAACATGTCACTTTTTGGTGTAATAAGTATTCAAGGAAGTGAGCGAAAAAAAGACTCCACAATTATTCATACAAATAAGATGAGTAATGAAAAGCATATTTATTTCAGTTCAAAAACCAAACATTTTGATATTGAAACTAATGTACCAGTAACTGTAAAAAAGTCAGCAAACACCATAAAAATTGTTGATGATGCATATAATAGAACCGAAGAATATTGGAATAAATTTCGTACAGATTCCATCACCAAAAGAGGAAAAGAAACTTATGTTGTTTTAGACAGTATCATCAAAAAAGAAGGAGTTGAAGACAAGATATCCTTGGCAAGAGGTCTTTTAAAAGGCTACTATCCAACAAAATATATCAATTTAGATTTAGGTAAAATTATCAATGTAAATAATTATGAAGGTCTTCGAATAGGTTTTGGAGGTATTACAAATACTAACTTCTCTAAAAAATATCGCATCGAATCTTATATCGCTTACGGAACAAAAGACAAGGGTTTTAAATACCATTTTGGCGGAGCAATTCGATTGAATAGAGATTCCAACACTTGGCTTGGCGCGAGTTACACCAATGACATCAAAGAAGCAGCAGGTTTAGACTTTATTGCTGAAAACAATTCGTTCTTGGCATTAAATCCTCGAAATATGAATATCAGTAAGTTTTATAATTACAAGACTACAAGCATTCTTTTAGAGCATGATATTCAACCAAATTTAGAAGCAAAATTAAAATTATCTGCAGGGAAATACACGCCGAAATTTAATTATCAATACATATCTAACAGTAATTTATTGACTGATTATAACTTAACAACTGCTACGTTAGGGTTGCAATACAATCCGAAAAATGAATATATGAATTCGCCAATTGGTAAGACGCGTATTAAAAATGCGTATCCGCAATACACATTGCAAATCACCAAGAATTTTGACAATATTTTAGATAGCGATTTTGATTTCACACAAGTAAATTTTAAAATAAATCATCAAATAAAAAGAATAAATGCAGCCACAACCTCATTTCTTGTTCAAGGAGGGATTGTCTTTGGCGATGCACCAATCTCACATTTATACAACGCTACACCAAACTATACTTTTAAAAATCCTTGGGCTCGCAGGATAACATTTGCGGGAAAAAATAGTTTTGAAACGATGGGCTATAATGAATTTATTTCTGATAAATATGTGATGCTTCAGGTAAAACATCGTTTTTACAAGCGATTAAAAATATCCAAAAAAATAAAACCACAAATCACATTAGTTTCTCGTGCTGCAATTGGAGACCTTGAAAACCCAATAAACCATACAGGTATTATCTTCAAAAAAATGGATAAAGGATATTTTGAAAGCGGTTTAGAACTCAATCAAATTTATAAAGGATTAGGTTTCAGTACTTTTTATAGATATGGTGCTTATCAAAACACTGAATGGAGTGATAATTTGGCTGTGAAATTGACGTATCGTCTTAGCCTTGGATTTTAATATTTATTGAACTGAATACGAAATAAACCACACAATTACAGAAGATATAGTAATGCCAATCGCATTGGCTAAAAATGCTTTTTTTCGCTGAATTTTAAACATGTACGTAGCAATACTTCCTGCATAAACACCTGTTCCTGGTAAGGGCAACATCACAAAAAATAATAAACCCCAAAAGCCGTATTTTTTGATTTTATCAGCCGAACTTTTTTTTGCTCTTCTGGCAATCCATAAAGCCATTTTTCTATAAAAACGCCACCTTAACAAACGCCTATTAACTGTATCTAAAAAAAACATCATAAATGGAAAAACTAAAATATTTGAAAGCACAGCGATTACAAATACCAAATAGATATTTAAATCATGATGCATACCATAAGGGATACCAACTTTCGCCTCTCCTAATGGAGAAAAACTCCATAATATTGTATAAATAATTTCTTTAATCAAAAACTTTTTTTTAGAAAAACAAAACTACTACTACAAAATTGATTTTCAACATCTAAACAACTAAAATGTTGTTAAAACTCACCTTTTTATTTTCTTGCTTGTTTAATCAAACTTATGATGCTTTTAAAATAATGAATTACAAATTCAAAATAGGAATAAATTTTCCTAAACTAATTTCCTATCTTTACGAAAAATTTATTAATGGATTTTTGGACACGAATTTCTCGAATAATAATTAAGCAACGCTTTCTGATTTTGTTGCTTTTAGGTGTGGCAACTTTTTTCATGTATTCGCAGATAAAACACATGCGTTTTTCTTTTGTTGAAGCCAATCTATTACCTAAAGATCATGAAATTAATATCAGTTATAATACCTTTTTAGAACTTTTTGGTGAAGAAGGAAATGTAATCGTAATTGGTGTTAAAGATTCTATCGTTTTCACTCCTGAAAAATTTAATAGTTGGAATAAACTCTCTAAAACTATAAATGATTTTGATGAAATTGATTACACAATTGCAATTGGCGACATCAAAAAATTAGTGAGAGATGATAAAAACAAGAGGTTTGCCACCAAACCATTGTATGGCAAACTCCCTTCATCTTATGATGAAATATCAAAAATTAAAAAAGACCTTTTTGAAAATCTTCCATTTTACAACAATATCTTATATAACAAAGATTCTCAAACCATACAAACCGTTATTTACATCCGTAGAGATGTTGTAAATACAATAAAACGCAGAGATTTTATTATTGAAGTATTTAATCCTCTGATTGAACAGTTTGAAAAAGATAACAACCTTGATGTGCGTGTTTCTGGTATGCCATATATCCGTACTATGAATGCTGAGAATATCAAAAACGAAATGAAACTCTTTGTTTTCTTAGCGCTCGGAGTTACAGCACTCATTTTCTTTTTCTTTTTCAAATCGTTTAGAGCAACATTTATTACACTCTTGGTTGTTATTGTTGGTGTTGTTTGGGCATTTGGTTTCATTGGTTGGTTTCGATATGAAATTACTGTTCTAATGGCTTTGATTCCGCCATTAGTCATTGTTATTGGAGTCCCAAATGCTGTGTTTTTTATCAATAAATATCAGCAAGAAATAAAAAATCATGGTAACCAAGCCAAAAGTTTACAACGTGTAATCACTAAAATTGGTAGTGCAACATTGATGACCAATATTACTACAGCATCAGGTTTTGCAACCTTCATTTTTACCAAAAGCAAAATGCTTGTTGAGTTTGGCGCAGTTGCTTCAGTCAATATTATTAGCATCTTTTTCTTAGCTCTATTTATTATTCCAATTGTTTACAGTTTTTTACCAGTACCAAAAGACAAACACCTAAAGCATTTAGATCGCAAATGGATGAGTGGTATTGTAAGTTGGATGGAAAATATGGTGCGCAATCATCGCTTTGCTATTTATTCAACAACTGTTGTGATAATCATTGCAAGTATGATTGGAATATATCAAATGAAACTTTCTGGCAGTTTGATTGATGATATGCCAAAAGACAAAGAATTTTATCATGATATACGCTTTTTTGAAAAAGAATTTGGAGGAATTATGCCTCTCGAAATCCTTATAAACACCAAAGAAGAAAAAGGTGTGATGAAATTATCTCTCTTAAAAAAGATAGAAAAACTAAACGAAACAATAGATGAAATTCCTGAGTTGTCTCCACCAATTTCAGTAGTAAATTTGGTTAAATACTCTAAACAAGCATTTTATAGCGGATTGCCAAAATACTATCAATTACCGTCAAGCCAAGATAAAAATTATATTTTATCATATGCCAAAAAATCATCGAGCAATACAAATATGCTGAAAAATTTTGTAGATTCTACAGGTCAATACGCACGTATTACAACATACATGAAAGATGTTGGAACTACCAAAATGGAAGGTATTGAAGAACGTCTTAAAACGAGAATAGCAACCGTTTTTAATCCTGAAAAATATGATGTTTCCATCACAGGAAAAGCGTTAGTTTTCCTAAAGGGGACAAAATATTTAATCAATAATTTAGTATTGTCTTTATCACTTGCTATCTTTTTAATAGCAGTATTCATGGCATTTATGTTCCGCTCATTTAAAATGATTTTGATCTCTATTCTCCCTAATGTTTTACCTCTATTAATTACTGCAGGATTAATGGGATATTTTGGAATTCCGTTAAAACCGTCAACTATTTTGGTGTTTAGCATCGCTTTTGGAATATCAGTAGATGATACCATTCATTTTTTGGCAAAATACCGTCAAGAATTACAGGCTAATAATTGGCATGTAAAAAAATCGGTATATGCAGCATTACAAGAAACTGGAGTTAGTATGTTCTACACTTCTATTGTTCTCTTTTTCGGATTTTTGGTCTTTACCGTTTCAAGTTTTGGAGGCACACAAGCACTTGGAGGCTTGGTTTCAATTACGCTTTTATTTGCAATGACTTCTAATTTGTTATTATTACCTTCTTTATTATTGACATTAGAATCTAAAATAGCCAATAAAGAAACCTTAAAAGAGCCGACAATTCCCATTTTACCTTTGGATGATGAGAAAGATGTGGAATAAATTTGTTTTCAAATTCTGAATTATAAATTCATTCAGTATCTTTGCACCTTAAAATTTAAGAGATGTCAAAGACTACTGTTGCTGAATTATTACAATCAGACAAAATATCACAAGAGGTACATGTAAAAGGTTGGGTAAGAACTTTTAGAGCAAATCGTTTTATTGCTTTAAATGATGGCTCTACAATCAATAATATACAATGTGTTGTAGATTTTGAAAATACAGATGAACCTCTTTTAAAAAGAATTACTACAGGCGCAGCAGTTGCAATAACTGGAACATTGATAGAAAGTCAAGGAAAGGGACAAAAAGTAGAAATTAAAGTTACACATATCGAAATTTTAGGAGATTCTAATCCTGATGAATTTCCAATGCAACCAAAAAAACATAGTTTTGAATTTTTAAGAGAAAATGCGCACTTAAGAATTAGAACAAATACAATGAGCGCAGTTATGCGAGTTCGTGCAGCACTTTCTTTTGCAGTACATAACTATTTTACCAAAAACGGATTTTACAACTTCCATGCGCCAATAATTACAGGTTCTGATGCCGAAGGTGCAGGAGAAATGTTTAAAGTAACAAATCTTGATTTGAATAAAATTCCGAAAACAGAAGATGGAACTATTGATTACAAACAAGATTTCTTCGGAAAAGAAACAAATTTGACAGTTTCTGGTCAATTAGAAGCAGAAACTTATGCAATGGCTCTCGGAAAAGTTTATACTTTCGGACCAACTTTTAGAGCAGAAAACTCAAATACAACACGTCATCTTGCAGAATTTTGGATGATAGAACCTGAAGTTGCATTCAATGATCTTAATGATAATATGGACTTGGCAGAAAACTTTATTCAAGAAGTATTGCGTGAAGTTTTAGAAAATTGCAAAGATGATTTAGCCTTTTTAGATGAGAGATTAACTAAAGAAGAAAGCACAAAACCAATGGCGCAACGCAGTGAAATGTCATTACTCAAAAAATTAAAATTTGTAACCGAAAATAATTTCAAAAGAGTTAGTTATACGGAAGCTATTCAGATTTTAAGAAACTGTAAGCCTAATAAAAAGAAAAAATTTCAATTTATTATCAATGAATGGGGAGCAGATTTACAATCTGAACACGAACGTTTTTTAGTTGAAAAACACTTTAAATGTCCTGTGATTTTATTTGATTATCCTGTAAATATCAAAGCGTTTTATATGCGTTTAAACGAAGATGGGAAAACAGTAAGAGCAATGGATGTGCTATTTCCTCAAATAGGAGAAATCGTTGGAGGAAGCCAGCGTGAAGAACGCTATGATGTGCTAAAAGAAAAAATGAAAGCACTTGATATTGATGAAAAAGAATTGTGGTGGTATTTGGATACTCGTAAATTTGGAACTGCTGTTCATAGTGGTTTTGGACTAGGATTTGAAAGATTGGTGCTTTTTGCAACAGGAATGAATAACATCAGAGACGTGATTCCTTTCCCAAGATCGCCTCAAAATGCAGCGTTTTAATTGTAAGACGATAGCCAAAAAATGCCAGGTCAAACGCATTAAAAATCAAACAAAGATAATAGATAGTGGTTGTCCCAACCTGCAATTTTTCGTTTTCTTCTGATACTTTTCTTTTTTACACTAATTTTTTCATTAAGTAGAATTTTTAGTGA
>JAKITY010000097.1 GCA_021647835.1 Flavobacteriaceae bacterium
AAGAAGTTAAAATTGTTTTTTTCATTTGGCTTATCACCAAATGAGATAAAATAAGTTTGACCTTTTCCAAAGTTACCTTCAAAATAACCATTCCCTTGCCAATGCGAGAACATAACAGTTGTTCCCCAACCTTTTTCATTTACTCCAGTACTATAACTTGCAGTTGTTTTTAAATAGCCATCATTTGCCATACTTGTACTAAAACTTCCACCTTCTTTTTTGTCAGTAGATCTCATTACAAAGTTTACAGTACCTCCAACAGAAGAAATTGCTAATTTAGAAGATCCTAATCCTCTTTGTATTTGTACAACACTTGCAATGTCAGATAATCCAGACCAGTTAGACCAGTACATTTTACCATCTTCCATTCCATTAATTGGTTGACCGTTTAATAAAAACGCTGTGTTTGTTTGATCAAATCCACGAACAGAGATTCTTGAATCACCAAAACCAGACTGGCCTGCAACATATACAGATGGAGTGTTTACCAATGTTTGCGTAATATCAGAAGTACCTATTTTTGCTTGAATTTCAGCAATAGGAATTGAAGATACAGCAATAGGAGTTTTACGACTATTTGCCAAATCTATAATACCAGTACCAACAATTACAATTTCATCTAGCGCTTCTTGAGAAGCCTCTAATTGAATTGTTCCTAAGTTTACAGTTTCGCCTTCAGCAACTGTAAATGCAATATTTTTTTTTGTGTAACCGATAAACGATACAGTAACTGCACCAGAACCAGCAGGAACATCAAAAGAGAAGTTTCCGCTAAAATCGGTAGAAGCACCTTTGATAGTACCATCTAAAATAACATCGGCTCCAGGTAATGGTTGATTAGAATCATCCATAACTGTTCCGGTAAGGGTTTGACCATACATAGTTGATGTTGCTATAAACAACGTCACTAATAAAAATTGAGTAATTTTTTTCATCTTAAAGTTAGTGTTTTTTAATAGTTATGCAAATATGCAAAATTTTTATGAAGAATTATTTAATTTTAGAGTTAAATTTTAACAAAAAATTAAGAATGTTTGGTAAGATAAAAAAAATTATCAATAATTGATTATCAGGCAATTATGAGGTGATTTAAAAAAAATTAAAAAGAGATTTTTAACAATTTAACTTTTAGTATATATTTTATGTGCCAATTCTTTGCCTAATTCTACACCAAATTGGTCAAAACTATAAATATTCCAAATAATACCTTGCACAAATATTTTGTGTTCGTATAGTGCGATTAAACTTCCTAAGTTTCTTGGAGTCAATTTTTTAATTAGGATTGTATTTGTAGGTTTATTTCCTTCAAAAACTTTAAAAGGAAGTAATTTTTCTATACTATCTGTTTTCCCTTGAAATTTTAAATCAAGATGCACTTCTTCTTTGGTTTTTCCTTCAGCAAGTGCTTGCGTTTGGGCATAGAAATTTGCCATTAATTTTTTGTGATGCTCCTCATTACCATAAAGCGACTCTTCAAAGCCTATAAAATCCGCAGGAATCAATTTTGTGCCTTGATGAATGAGTTGCATAAAAGCGTGTTGTGCATTTGTTCCTGCACTTCCCCAAATAATACTTCCTGTTTGATACTCTATTTTATCACCATTTCTGTCAACAGATTTTCCATTACTTTCCATAATGGCTTGTTGTAAGTATGCTGAAAGTTTATTGAGATATTGAGAATATGGTAAGATCACTTCAGTTTCACTTCCAAAAAAGTTGTTATACCAAATTCCGATGAGTGCTAAAATAACAGGAATATTTTTGTCAAAAGGTGTGTTTTTAAAATGCTCATCCATTTTTGATGCACCATTTAGTAGTTGCTTGAAATTATCAAAACCAACTGCCAAACTAATTGATAATCCAACAGTTGACCATAGTGAAAATCGTCCTCCAACCCAATTCCGCATTGGGAAAATGTTTTCTTTTTCGATGCCAAAAGCAACTGCATCTTTTAGGTTTGTAGAAACCGCAACAAAATGTTTTTTGATGGCTTCTTCATCTGTAGTTTCTAAAAACCATTTTCTGATAGTTGTTGCATTGGTTAGTGTTTCTTGTGTTGTAAATGTTTTAGAAACAATCACAAAAAGTGTTGTTTCAGGATTTAATTTTTTAATGATTTCTTGTACGTGATCACCATCAATATTGGAAACAAAATGAACGTTTAGATGGTTTTTGTAATATTTTAAAGCATCAACAACCATGTCTGGACCTAAATCGGAGCCTCCAATTCCGATATTGACAATATCTGTTATTTTTTTATTTGTATATCCTTTCCAATTTCCAGAAACAACATTATTTGTAAATTTTTCAATTTTAGAAAGGGCGCTTTTTATTTCAG
The DNA here is from genome assembly GCA_021647835.1 of Flavobacteriaceae bacterium. Classification (GTDB taxonomy): domain Bacteria; phylum Bacteroidota; class Bacteroidia; order Flavobacteriales; family Flavobacteriaceae; genus Urechidicola. The sequence goes on from JAKITY010000097.1 coordinate 2,339, forward strand.
GTAAAACGCTAATTCCATCAACAATAATTGGATTGTTTTTCTGTGTTCTCAATGCTGTGTGTAGTACAGCTCTTTCTTCAGTTTCGTTTATTTCTTCACCACTAAAACACTTGTCAATAGCATCTTGTAAGTCAACTTCATTTGCAAGTGCAACTAAATGATTTATAGTTTCTTGTGTGATTTTGTTTTTAGAAAAATCAAGAGAAAAATCATTAAAACGGATAGTAAATTCTTCCTTTCTGTCTGGATTTTCACGAAATAATTTTTTTAAGTGAATATCTTTAATTTCAGCAAAATGTTGTGTTAGTTTTTGCCAAGAATTTGTTTTAGTCGGATTTATACTTTTTAACGCCATAATTCAAATAAATTAATATTAATCTTCAATAGAAGTAACAGTTTCAGAAGGGAAATCTGGAAAAGGAATAGCGTCTAATTTATCTTTTATTTCAACAATAGAATTTAAATAAGTTGGTTTTACATCTTCTTTCATAGGTTTCGCTGCAGGCAGTTTTTGTTTTAATGGATCTACTTGTTTGCCGTTCTTCCAAAAACGATAACAAACATGTGGTCCTCCAGTATTCCCTGTCATTCCAACATAGCCAATTATATCACCTTGTTTAACTACTTCACCTCTTTTTACGGCTTGTCTGCTCATGTGTAGATATTGCGTGCTATATGTACCATTATGACGAATTTTCACATATTTACCGTTACCTCCTTTTCTACGAGATTCAGTAACAGTACCATTTGCAGTAGCAATGATTGGTGTGCCAACAGGCGATGCAAAGTCAGTTCCTTTATGTGGTCTAATTCTATTACCATAATATGCAATGCGTCTTCTTAAGTTATATCGAGAAGAGATTCTGTAATTAAATTTTATAGGCGCTTTTAAAAACTGACGACGCAATACATTTGTATTTTCATCATAATAATCTTCGATCATTCTGGTTGAATCTGCAATAAACTTAAAAGCGTAAAAAGGTTTTTTACCATGCTCAAAATAAGCAGCTTTTATTTGATGAATTCCAGCGGAAATAGTATCGTCAATATAACGTTCTTCATATACTATTTTAAATCTATCGTTTTTTTGAAGTCTGAAAAAGTCAATTGTCCAAGCATAAATATCTGATAAATCATTAGAAATAACGGCACTCAATCCTTGAGAATCCAATGTTTCTGATAACGAACTTGTGATAATTCCAGAAGCCGTTTTTTCAACATATTTTATAGGCTTTCTATTTTTTTTAGCAATGATTGAATCGGTAAAGTCAATAATTGTACTTTCTATTTTATTATGGTGATAAATAAATACTTGCGCTTGTTTGGTAGAATCCTTTTTTGAGAGTAACATGTAAGGTTTGTCAGCACGTAGTCGTCTTACATCAAAAGTGTCTTTAATTGCAGTTGCAATATTATAAATTAAAGAATAGTTAACGTGGTTTCTATCTAAAATTTCGCCAAAACTTTCTCCTTTTTCGATGGTATCTCTGACAACTATATAGTCGTCAAGATTATAGCCAAATTCAAAAATAGGTATTTTAGGTTGTAGTTGAATTGGCTCAATAACTTCATCAAGAGGAGTTTTTTTACAGGATATAAGTATTAATGTGCTAAAAAGAAACACAAGATATTTTTTCAAAGGATATGTTTTTAAGAATTAAAGTATTTTAATACGTCAAAAATACAATTTAATTATCAAAAAATAATGTTAAATGGGTGTGCCAATCCTTTGAATTGATCTAAATCTGCTTTTAAAGAACCAACTGCCAAATCTGCTTTTATGCGAATAGGAATTTTATTTTTATCAGCAGTAATCCAAATAGTCAAACTTTCTTCTGCTTTAAAGATACGTCCAGATTGAACTAAAGGTCTAAATTTTAGACATTTTATTTTTCCGAATTTCGTTTTTATTACCTCTTTTCCCAAGTACCTCATCTTAAATCCAAAAGTTTCGTAATCTAGAAACATATCTAATTTTAATTCATCGCCAATTTTTAAGTTGCTAACATCTTGGTTTCTTAGATAGTAAAAAGAAGAAATAATATCTTGAACGTTATCAATTGTTACTGTTTTTTCAGTTTTTTTTCTATGATCTTTTACAAATGCAGTTTTTGCTTCTTGGTCAAAATAGATGTCACGAGAAATAATGTGCCCACCTTCATCAACCCTTCTTCTGAAGTGATAAGGTTTTAGATTGTCTTTATAAAACCAAGTTTGATAATTGTCTTTAACTTTAAAAAATAATTTCGTGATTCCAGTTGTCCAGCCTTTTCCTGTGATATGATATGCGTCTCTTTTGTCTTTTTTAGTTGATTTTACGCTAACTGTTGCGTATCCAGCGTTTATAAAGCTATAGTACATACGGTATTTAAGCCACTCACCATTTTTATAAGGTTGTGTATCTGTTTGGGAATATGACGTTGTTATGGTCAATAATAATATTCCGAGTAAGATTTTTTTCATGATTTATTTGGTTATTTTGTCTCTATTTTATTTTAGAAATTACAATTACCATTCCAAAAAATAAAAAAAGCCTAACAATTAAACGTTAAGCTTTTCTAAAAATTATATAAGTTATTATGATCCACTCACTATTTTATACCCTTCTAAGTTAGTAATTCCCCAATTATCAAGTTCATCTTTAGACCATAAATCTGGAAAGAAAATTCTTCGTTGGTATTTTGGATGCATATATTTTTGCCAATTACTTCCGCCTGTTGCTTTTATATCTCCATCGCCAAGATACTTGTTTGCAGCGTTATAGTGAGCCATTACCCATTTTACATTTACGGTATGGTCATAATGACGCATCGCATTTATTAAATCAGCATTTTCTTGAGTTTCTTTAGGTAATTGTTTGAATTTTTTTGCGAGATTTATTTCGTTATAATCTTCCATAAAGTCAATAAAGTCTCCCATATATTTTTTTTCAAATAACTTCAATAAGATAGATTTTTCTCCAGTTTCATAATTTTTTCCCGCAGCTTGCCAATACAAATGGTCGAGTGCGTTTTTAAATGACGTATCTCTATCAATTGTTTTTCTAAATCGAATATCAATTAAATTAATCAATTCTGTAGAGGCAAATTCAATTTTTCTGTATTGAGCAGATTGAAAACCACTTGCAGGAGCCAATGTATTTCTAAATTTTAAGTACTGATCTACATCCATTCCGTTCATCATAACAGTAAATGAACTTGAGAGCATATCAAAATAGCGACTTACACGAGATAAATGTTTAGTGAATTTTTCTGCGGTTACATTCTCTGCCATTGCTACTTGCTCTATTTCCCACAAAATCATTTTAAACAACAATTCATTTACTTGATGGTACATGATAAATACCATTTCGTCTTTTTCTGTTGTTCTTGGAGTTTGCAATCCTAAAAGAGCATCAGTTTGTATATAATCCCAATATGTGGTTGGTGTACTCCAAAGTAATCCCTCGAGCATGGTATTTAAAGGAACGCCCAACTTTTTATATTTTTCTTCAATTTGTTGAAGTAATTCTTCTTTTCCCATATTTACAATGTTCCTCTGTTTGCTTGTTCTCTTTCAATGGCTTCAAAAAGTGCTTTAAAGTTTCCAACTCCGAAAGATTGTGCTCCTTTTCGTTGAATTACTTCAAAGAATATTGTTGGTCTGTCAACAACAGGCTTTGTGAATAGTTGTAAAAGGTAGCCTTCGTCATCTCTATCGATTAAAACGCCATGCTTTTTAAGCACCTCTACATCTTCATCTATTTCTCCAACGCGTTCTAATAAGTCATCATAATAGGTGTCTGGAACGTATAAAAATTCTACGCCTCTATCTCTCATTGCAGAAACCGTTTTAATTATATCATTGGTTGATACGGCAATATGTTGTACTCCTGATCCTTTATAAAAATCTAAATATTCTTCAATTTGTGATTTCTTTTTGCCTTTTGCTGGTTCGTTTATAGGGAATTTTATTCTTCCATTTCCGTTAGACATTACTTTTGACATTAATGCTGTGTATTCTGTAGAAATATCATCATCAGTAAATGAAATTATTTGTGCAAAACCCATTGTTTTTTCATAAAAATCACACCAAGTTTTCATTTCTCCCCAACCTACGTTGCCAACCATGTGGTCGATAAATTTTAATCCAACAGGTTCTGGATTATAATGTGATTCCCATTTTTGATATCCAGGAAGAAAGGCTCCATTATAGTTTTTTCGTTCTACAAAAACATGAACTGTTTCTCCATAAGTGTGAATTCCTGAGCGAATTACATAACCATCTTTATCTTCTTCACGAGTTGGTTTCATAAATGATTTTGCTCCTCTTTTTGTAGTTTCTTCCCAAGCTTTTGTTGCGTCTTCAACCCAAAGAGCCATGACTTTTACACCATCGCCATGTTTGTTAATATGCGCATTTATTTCGCCTCCTTCATCTAAAGGGGTTGTTAAAACTAAACGTATTTTATCTTGTTTTAACACATACGAAACACGATCTTTCATTCCTGTTTCTAATCCTGCGAATGCATGAGACTGAAAGCCAAATGCTGTTTTGTAAAAGTGTGCGGATTGTTTTGCATTGCCAACATACAGTTCAACATAATCTGTTCCTAAAAGTGGTAAAAAATCTTTTGCATCGCTAAATAATTTTTCTAATGAATATTCTGTATTCTGTAAGTCTTTTAAATTTTTTATTTCTGCTGCCATTATTTTAATGTTTTTTTGTCATTTTGAACTTTTAAAATCATTATCTTCTCGCTTGAGATTATTCAGAATGACATGTGATTTTTATTTATTCAATTATCCACGATTTATAATAATCGTCAACTTGTAATTTTAGTGCTTCTTCAGTAATCATTACTGGATTAAAAGGATCAATCATTACTGCTAATTCTCCAGTTTCTTTTTTACCAACACTTCGTTCAATTGCTCCAGGATGCGGTCCATGAGGAATACCTCCAGGATGCAACGTTATTTGTCCTTTTTCGATATTATTTCTGCTCATAAAATCGCCATCTACATAATATAATAACTCTTCAGAATCTATATTTGAATGATGATAAGGTGCAGGAATTGAATCTGGATGATAATCGTACATTCTTGGGACAAATGAGCAAACTACAAAACCTGTTGCTTCCCATTGTTGGTGAATTGGTGGAGGCATGTGAATGCGTCCTGTTATAGGTTCAAAATCATGAATAGAGAATGCATAAGGATAATGAAATCCATCCCAACCAACCACGTCAAAAGGATGATTTCCATGTGTGTATTCCCAAAGCACACCTTGTTTTTTTGAAATAACTTTAAACTCTCCTTTCTCATCATGAGTTTGCAAATCTTTTGGTAATCTAAAATCGCGTTCGCAAAATGGTGAATGTTCTAATAATTGTCCGAAATTATTTCGATATCGATTTGGAGTTAAAATAGGGCTAAACGATTCAATATATAAAATACGATTATCTTCTGTATCGAAATCTATTTGATAGGTTGTTCCCCTAGGAATGATTAAATAATCGCCATATTTAAAATCGATATTTCCATACATAGTTCTTAATATCCCTGAACCAATGTGAATAAATAACATTTCGTCTGCATCAGAATTTCTGTAGAAATAATCTTTTGAAAACTCTTTTGGTGCAGCCAAACCAATATGTAAATCGTTATTGGCGAATAGCGTTTTTCGACTATCTAAAAAATCTTTTTTTGGTTGCAATGAAAAGCCTTTAAAACTAAGGGCTTTCATGTTTTTGTCGATCGCAATTTTTGGAGACACATCTGTTCCTCTTTTTATTTCTGAAACTACAGTTGGTGGATACAAATGATAAATTAAAGAAGACATTCCTGCAAATCCTGCAGTTCCAAATAATTCTTCTTGATATAAACTACCATCTTCCTTTTTAAAGGTAGTATGTCTTTTTGGTGGAATTTTTCCGAGTGTATGATATCTAGGCATTTTAAATAATTTAATGATTAAACAATTTGACTATTAAACGCAATTAGATCTTACTCAGGATTTTTTATAATTAAGTGATAATTAAGATGGATTAATATGTCTTGCCAAAAAGGTTTCATAATGAAACAAAGATACAGATTATTTTGAATGTTCTTGACTTACTTCAATTACTTTTTCAATTTGAGGTGCATAGCGCTTAATAGTTGCTTCAACGCCATTGGTTAGTGTCATTTGATTAACAGAACAACTAATACAAGCACCTTCTAATTGAACACGTACAATATTGTTTTCAATATTTACAAGTGAAATATCTCCTCCATCAGACAATAAAAAAGGTCTAATTTCTTCTAAAGCCTTTTCAACGTTGTCTTGTATTTCTTGTTTTGTCATCTTTTTTAATTATTTTGTGCTACAACCGCTCATTGTTGTTATTCTTACAACTTCTGTTGGTGGTAAATCAGAATTCCTTTTTACCAATTCTGAGAGCATATTTTTAGTAATATTAGCAAATATTTCTTCCAATTCAGTTCCGTCTTGTAATGCTACAGGGCTTCCAAAATCTCCAGATTCTCTGATGCTTTGTACTAAAGGAACTTCTCCTAAAAATTTTGCGTCTAAATCTGCAGCTAAATTCTTTGCACCATCTTTTCCAAAGATATAATATTTATTGTCAGGTAATTCGGCAGGTGTAAAGTAACTCATATTTTCAACGATTCCAAGTACTGGAACATTGATATTTTCTTGTTTAAACATTGCAACACCTTTTTTAGCATCTGCTAAAGCAATGTTTTGAGGT
>JAKITY010000098.1 GCA_021647835.1 Flavobacteriaceae bacterium
TTCGTGTGATAATATTTTGTTATCGGTAGATAATTTGGCAGTGATAATTAATTTCTGAAGATATAGTTGAGTATAATAAGGATGTCCTTTTGTAAAATTTAGAATTTGAAGAATTCGATTATCTTCAACTAAAATATTATTATCAATCAAAGTTTTACGAATATATGGAATAAAATTTTAATTGCTAATATTTCCTAATTCAATTATACGTGTCATTCGATAAAATGGCGAATCTTTACTTACAAACAATTCGTTCATTACGGCTTCATAACTGCCACTAAAGAGAAATACTGTATTTTGTTGTAATTGGATAATTGAGCGGAAAAGTTTCACAATATGATCACCATCAAATTTTTAAATACATCAGCCATATTTACTAATGCCTGTCTGAAGTATTTATCAAGTATATTATTTGAGAAAACACTTTCGACAATTCGCCTCGCAAGTGTAGGAATATTGGATGTAGAAAAAACATCAATATGAGTGATAAAAAACTCTTGCTTTTTCAACTGATTGATAAGTTCAATCATCAAAGAAGTCTTGCCCATTCTACGTGGCGCAACAATAACAACGCTTTGCCCGGCCAATAGAAGTTCCTTTCTACTTTATCCTTATTTTAACTTGGAGGTAATAGAACATAGAATATTTGTCAATTCTTGGGATTCGTTTACTAATTGTATGATTACATTATTGAGTTCTTCGTTTTCGTTTATTCCTTCAAGTAGGGCGGCTTATATTACAATTTGAAATTATTCTGAAAGGTTAAGTTGCCATGAAATACCATATTTGTCTTCACACCATCCGAATTTTTTACCAAAGCCGTAATCCCCTGAATCGTAGTTGTCAAAAGGGACCATTATCTGGCCTCCATTTGAAGAAAGTTCTTCGAATAAAGTTTGTATCTCATTTTCAGAGTTACATTCAACGAACAGTGATACCCCTGGAGTAAATGACCAAGCGTGATTAAAATTACTTTCGGAAACCATGTACTCTGCACTATTTAATGTAAATACTCCATATTTGATAAGCTCCGGTGTTCCTCCAGCCTCTCCTTCTGTGTATTTCATGATGCTTTTAATTTCCGAATTCGGAAAGATAGAAATGTAGAAATTTATCGCTTCTTTTGCCCTTCCGCATTGATCTCCTACAAATGTTAGAAATGTTGTTGTTTTCACCTTTTTTTATTAATTGTTTATATCAAACGATAAGCGAAGTTAGATTTTTAAAAGTTAAGAAACAAAAAACCCAAAACAATTGTTTTGGGTTTTTATAATTATAAGCCAAAAATTTTGGCTACATTTCTAATGCTTTCTTAGGATTATTATCCATCAAAATTTCAATAGGATTTTCTAATGCTTCTTTAACAGCCACTAAGAACCCAACAGATTCGCGACCATCAATAATTCTATGGTCGTAAGACAAGGCAACATACATTATTGGTTGTATTACTACTTCGTCATTTACTGCCATTGGTCTTTGTACAATATTGTGCATTCCTAAAATTGCACTTTGAGGAGGATTGATAATTGGCGTTGACAACATCGAACCAAAAATTCCTCCATTGGTTATTGTAAATGTTCCTCCAGTCATTTCATCAATAGTTATTTGACCATCACGCGCACGAATTGCCAAACGCTTTACTTCGCTTTCGATACCTCTAAATGATAAGTTTTCTGCATTTCTAATTACAGGAACCATTAATCCTTTAGGACCAGAAACTGCAATAGAAATATCTTGAAAATCATGAGATATTTTAAAGTCTCCATCAATCATTGAGTTTACATCAGGATACATTTTTAAGGCTCTCACAATAGCCAATGTAAAGAAACTCATGAATCCTAAACTTACTCCGTATTTTGCCTTAAAGTCTTCTTTAAATTCTTTTCGTAAGTCAAAAATTGGCTGCATATTCACTTCGTTAAACGTAGTTAACATTGCAGTTTCGTTTTTAACCATTACCAATCTTTGCGCTACTTTACGACGAAGCATTGATAATTTTTTACGCTCAGTTCCACGTTCGCCACCTTCAGGAAGAATTCCCATTGACGGAACTGCTTTTATAGCATCTTCTTTGGTTACTCTACCATCTTTTCCTGTTCCTTTAATTGTATTTGCAGTAATATTTTTCTCTGCTAATATTTTCTTTGCAGCAGGAGATGCAGAACCAGTTGCGTAGGTTTCTTGGGTTAAAGGTTTTGGGTCAAGGGTTTTAGTTTCTTCTTTCACTTTTTCACTTTCACCTTTGGTCTCAGTAGAACCTTCTGGTTTTTTTGCCGATGTATCAATCAAACAAACCACTTCACCAACGGCAACAGCATCACCTTCTTCGGCTTTTAAAGTGATAATTCCACTTTCTTCCGCAGGTAATTCTAAGGTTGCTTTGTCAGAATCTACTTCTGCAATTGCTTGATCTTTTTCTACATAATCTCCGTCTTCAACCAACCATTCTGCTATTTCTACTTCTGTAATTGATTCTCCTGGAGAAGGAACTTTCATTTCTAAAATCATGGTACTATTTTTTTATTTGTATCCTAATTTGTTTGCGTTGACCTTGTTCAATTTTTTGTTTGTCCTTTTGAACCAAGTAGTTTAACGCTTCATAAACATCTTTAAATTGTTTGTTGTATTTGTTTTCTAATTCACTTAGTTTTTCACTTAACTCAGTGTGAGATAATGCTAATTGTCTAATTTGCACAAAAACTCTAATAATATAAATATTTATTTCAATAGCAGTATTACTTTTCAATACACTTGAAAGCATGGCAACTCCTTGTTCTGTAAAAGCGAAAGGCATATACTTACTATGTTTTCCTCTTCCTTTTTCGGCTAAGGTCACAATTTGTGATCTTAAAGAACTGTATTCTTCTTTTGAAAGTTCAAACATGAAATCAGTAGGAAACCTTTTTAAATTTCTACGTACTGCTTGTTTTAAAACTCTTGTTTCTACTTGATATAATTCTGCCAAATCAAAATCAAGCATAACCTTTTGATCTCGAATGTTAAATATTTTATCTTGAATAACCTGTAAGTTCATAATATTATTTGCTTACAGTATTAAAAATAGTATCAACAACTCTTTTTTGTCTTCTTTTATCTCTTGCGCTTGATCCTGGAGCAGGAACTGCAGCATAAGGTCTTGAAGCAACTTCTAATTTCACTAAATCTAATCGTTGTAAAATATAACTCCAAGCACCCATATTTTTAGGCTCTTCTTGTGCCCAAACATATTTTTCTATAGTTGGATAACGATCAATAACTTGCTGTATTTTTTCTAAATGTAACGGAAATAACTGTTCTATTCTAATCAATGCAACATCGTCTCTTTCAAGTTTTTCTCTTTCAGCAAGTAAATCGTAATAGAATTTTCCTGTACAAAACACTAATTTCTTAACGTTTTTAGGATTGATAGTGTCATCTATCACTTCTTTAAAACTTCCTTCAGCTAATTCATTTATTGATGAAACTGCTTTTGGATGACGCAGCAAACTTTTAGGAGTCAAAACAATCAAAGGCTTTCTAAAATCACGTTTCATCTGACGGCGCAACAAGTGAAAGAAATTTGCAGGTGTTGTACAGTCTACAACAATCATATTGTCATTGGCACACAACTGTAAATAACGCTCCATTCTTGCTGATGAATGTTCAGAACCTTGACTTTCATAACCGTGAGGTAATAAAATAACAATTCCGTTTTGCATTTTCCATTTGTCTTCTGCTGCAGATAGGTATTGGTCAAAAATAATTTGTGCTCCGTTAGAGAAATCTCCAAATTGTGCTTCCCAAATAGTTAGTGTATTCGGATTTGCCATTGCGTATCCATAATCAAAACCTAAAACCCCATATTCTGATAATAAGGAGTTGAAAATATTCATTTCTCCTTTATTATTTTTATTGGTGTTCAATAAATTAATGCGTTCTTCAGATATTTCATCACGTAAAATTGCATGACGATGACTAAAAGTTCCTCGCTCTACATCTTGTCCTGAAATACGAATATCAAAGCCTTCTTCAAGTAAACTACCGTAAGCAAGCGTTTCTGCCATTCCCCAATCCAAAGAATCGGTTTCAAAAACCATTTTTTCTCTTCCTTTTAAAATTCTCTCTGCTTTACGCACAAATTTTACTCCTTCAGGAACTGTAGAAACAATTTTAGCAATATTTTTTAATTTATTTTCTGAATAAGAACTATCAACAGATTGTAACATTCCTTCTAATCGTTGGCGATTAAAGTCAGTCCAGCGCTCTTCCATGAATTCACGGACTTTAGTAGAAGTAGATTCTTTTGACTTTGTAAATTCTTTTTCTAAATCCTCTTTAAAATCAGCAACTATTTTTTTATAATACGTTTCATCAATTGATCCTTCAGCAATTAATTTATCTGAATATATTTTTAATGGATTATCGTGTTTAGCAATCGACTTGTATAATTTTGGTTGTGTAAATCTTGGTTCATCACCTTCATTATGTCCGTATTTACGGTATCCTAATAAATCTATATAGACATCTTTTTTAAATTTCATTCTATAATTTAATGCTAATTCTACAGCGTGTACTACTGCTTCAGCATCATCAGAATTAACATGTAAAACTGGAGATAAAGTTACTTTGGCAACATCAGTACAATATGTGCTTGAGCGAGCATCAAGATAATTGGTTGTAAATCCAATTTGATTATTTACTACAATATGGATTGTTCCTCCTGTTTTATAGCCATTTAATTGACTCATTTGTGTTACTTCGTAAACAAGTCCTTGACCAGCAATTGCGGCATCTCCATGAACAATGATTGGTAAAATTTTAGAATTATCACCATCATAATCTTTATCTATTTTTGCGCGAGTAATTCCTTGCGCAACTGGCGCTACGGTTTCAAGATGAGAAGGGTTTGGCACTAAATTCATCTTAATAGACTTTCCATTTTGATAGGTTTTATCTAATGTTAATCCAAGATGATATTTCACATCACCATCAATATTTTGATCTTCAAAATCTTTCCCTTCAAATTCACTAAAAAGTTCATGTAGTGGTTTTCTAAACACATTTACTAAGGTACTCAAACGTCCACGATGCGCCATTCCTAAGACACATTCTTTTACTCCATAATTTTCAACTGCATTAAAAAGGGCTACACTGATTGCTGGAATTAATGATTCTCCACCTTCCAAAGAAAATCGTTTTTGCCCAACATATTTTACTTGCAAAAAACTTTCAAACGTTACCGCATGATTTAATTTAGATAGAAGGTATTTTTTTGATTCTATAGTATAATTTGGATGATTGTCATTTTCATTTAGTTGTTCTTGCCACCATTTTATTACTTCTGGATTTCGAATATACATATACTCTACACCAATAGAATCACAATATATGGCTTCAAGATGTTTAATGATATTTTGAAGTGTTGTACTTCCCAATCCAAGAACTTCACCTGCGCTAAAAACAGATTCTAAATCACCTTTAGATAGACCAAAGTTTTCAATTTCCAGCGTTGGAGTATATGAACGCCTATCACGAACAGGGTTTGTTTTGGTAAACAAATGTCCACGAGTTCTATAGCCGTTTATTAATTCTAATATTTGGAATTCTTTATGGACGTGTTCTGGAACTTCAACAGAAACTTCATCATCAGTAAGACTGTAATTTTCGTTTGCCAAATCATATCCTTGAAAAAAACTCCTCCAACTTGGCTCAACAGCATCAGGATTTACTAAATATTGATCGTATAAATCTGCAATAAAACCTGTATGTACTGCATTTAAAAATGAAAATTTATCCATATTTTTTATAGTCCTGAAACGTTTTTAATAAGATAAGAACAAAAATACAATTTTTACTAAAACCGTTCTATTATTTTAGATGTATTTATTACGTATTTTTTTAACTTTTTATTTGGCAGAAGTATAAAAACATTTATATTTGCACTCGCAAAACAAAGAATATTGTTTTACACTCCTCCTTAGCTCAGTTGGTTAGAGCATCTGACTGTTAATCAGAGGGTCCTAGGTTCGAGCCCTAGAGGAGGAGCAAAAAAGTTTGACATTTATGTCAGACTTTTTTATTTTAAAATTATTTTTAAAAATAAGATTAGATTTATTCCCAAAAATTATGTTAATTAGCAATCCTTAAAATTTACGATTAGATATTGTAAGTTTTACATAGTCCCTAAATTTTATCGCTAAAATCAACCCTACGATTTTTAAAATTTTATAATCATGCAAATTAAAATTTTATTATTGATGGGATGTTGTCTTATATCTTCATCAATACTTAGTCAAGAAATAGGGAAGGTAACAACTGGAAATCATTCGGTATCTCTTTTAAAATCAAACAATTCATACATTTGTATGTATTCAGATATAAATTCTGAATCAGCAAAAACGATTGATAAATCATTTTACTTTCCTAATAAAGAGACAATTTATAATATAATTATGTATGGTTTTGAAAACAAAAATAACCGTCAGATTTTTGTTCAAACAAATGAAAGTACAATTATAAAGTTTGAATATAAAAGAATAAAAGGGCAATTATTATTAAGAATCAACCACAATAATTTAGAGAACAATGTAATTGGCTCGAGTACTTATTTGACCAAAAAGCAAATCAAAAAACTTTTTGGAAGAGAAATTAACTTTGGTTAAAGTTAAAAAAACAATTACTTTTCTGTGAGTTGGGGGTTTTATTAATACATTTGTAGTATTAAAAAACAATAAAATGAAAAAACTCCTATTTTTACTCGCAATTACTTTTACAATTAATGTCCTTTCACAATGTCCAACAATAGATGTAGTCTTACAATCTCAAGCAGATATTGATGCATTTCCAATAGCGAATCCTGGATGTACAAATTTGACTGTAAATTTATCTATTGGAAGATTAGACTTTATAGCATCAGACATTAGTGATTTAAGCCCATTAAGTGGATTAAATACTATTGGAGGATTTTTATATATACATGACAATCCTAATTTAAGTAATTTTAGTGGTTTAGATAATATATCAAGCGTTACAACAGGGATTTATATTGATAATAATTCTGGATTATTAGACTTTTCAGGATTATCTGGGTTAACAAGTGTAGGTTATGTAGATATTAGAAATAATGTCAATTTAATGACACTTTCCGCATTGTCGCCTAACCTTTCTAATATGACAGATTACCTCAGTATCTATAACAATGCAAATCTTACAGGTTTTACAGGTTTAGATAACATTACAACTATAAGCACTCAAATATATGTTGGTTTTAATAATAGTTTAGCCAACTTTGCAGGATTAAATTCTTTAACTTCAGTTGGGAATTATGTTTGGGTAGAAAGTAATAACAACCTTACAAGTTTTACAGGATTAAATTCTTTAGGGTCAATTATAGGAAATATGCTTGTGGACAATAATATTTTATTAACAGATTTTACAGGACTAAATACACTAACTTCAATAAACGGATATTTGTTTATAGAAGACAATACTGCATTAACCGATTTCACGGGTTTAAATAATTTAGGAAGTGTTGGAACATTTCTTAGAGTTATAAATAATGCTGCAATTCTAAATCTTAATGGTTTTGATTCTTTATCCTCATTAGGAACATACTTTCATGTTGGAAATAATACCGCGATGACTACGTTAAATGGTGTTGAAACATTAGCAACCATAGGAACTAATATAGAAATTGTAGGAGGAATGCCAAACCTAACAGACATTTCAGGAATTTCAAATATTGATTACACTACAATTACTGGATTATTTATTACTGATAATACAAGCCTTGCAGTTTGTGAAGAGTTAAATATATGTACTTATTTAGATAATGGAGGAGCGGCCTCTATTAGTGGTAATGCAACAGGTTGCGCTACAGTTGCTGAAGTAAATACTGCGTGTATTTCTGTTTTGGGTGTTGATGAGTATTCGTTAGAAAATAAACTTTCGATTTATCCAAATCCAGTAAAAGATAGGTTGAATATTAAACTCGTTCAAGGAGAAGAGATAGAAAAGATTTTAATTTATTCAACTTTAGGGAAGTTGGTGAAAGAATATGAAGTTATTAATAATTCAATAAATGTTAAAAACCTCAAATCTGGAATTTATATCTTAAAAGTGATTACAAAAAATACAATTTTAACAGAAAAAATAGTAAAAACATAGACTTTTGTTAAATTTACAATCTTTTTTGTTAAAACTTAAAATAAGAGTTGTTTTGTATAAAAAATATTGTATATTTGTGCTTGTAGGAGTTAAATCCTACTTTCTTTTTCATAGCAATTTTCCCACTTAAGAGATTAGGTGGGTTTTTTTATGCTAAAATTTTATTTGGTTGGTTTAATAGTCAAAAATAGTTGGTAAATACCCTTGTATCCTATATAAATAAAGGTCTAGGCTAAAGTTTATTGAAATCGATTTCAATAAACTTTATTGAGTTAGTCATTTAATTTCCGTATAATTGCTTTTTTAAAACACTAGGATATGGAACAGTTTGAAGGTCAAGATATACTAAACTTTATAAAAGAATTACCAAATGATACTGCTTGTAAAGCATATTTAGCCAAAATAAAGTGGCAAGATGGGTTTACCTGTATGAAATGTGGTCATACCAAAGGCTGTGAGAAATCAGGTTACAGATACCACTGTTATGGTTGCCAACATGTAGAAAGCGCTACCGCAAACACCTTATTTCATAAGGTTAAATTTGGGTTACAAAAAGCCTTTTGTGTGGTTTTTGAGATGAGTACAAGTAGTAAAAGTATTTCAAGTATTCAAATGGGTAAACGATTTAGTATTC
>JAKITY010000099.1 GCA_021647835.1 Flavobacteriaceae bacterium
TAAAAATTCTACTTAATGAAAAAATTAGTGTAAAAAAGAAAAGTATCAGAAGAAAACGAAAAATTGCAGGTTGGGACAACCACTATCTATTATCTTTGTTTGGTTTTTAATGCGTTTGACCTGATCTGAAAAGAAGACATAGATAATATGAGAATATTTTAGTTATTTTTGTAGTATAAATATAATAGAACGTGAAACAAATCACCAATACAGTTTTAATGATTCGTCCTGTAAATTTTAGGATGAATGAACAGACTGCTGTAAATAATTACTATCAAAAAGTAATAGATAATTTATTACCTGCAACAGTACAAGCAAAGGCACTGCAAGAGTTTGATGTGTTTGTAGAGAAACTTCGTGCCGTAGGTGTAAATGTAATTGTGATTGAAGATACTAAGACACCAGATACTCCAGATTCAATCTTTCCTAATAATTGGATTTCTTTTCATCAAGATGGAACAGTTGCATTGTACCCAATGTTTGCCGAAAATAGAAGACACGAACGCAGAGACGATGTGTTAGATATTTTGGAAGAAAAAGGGTTCGTTATAGAAAATATAGTTGATTATTCATCTGCTGAAGAAGAAGAGATTTTTCTTGAAGGTACAGGAAGTTTATTGTTAGACAGAGTAAACAAAAAAGCATACTGTGCTTTATCACCAAGAGCAGAAGAAGATTTGGTTATCGAATTTTGTGAAGATTTTGAATACACACCAGTTTTATTTACGTCTTATCAAACAGTAGGAGAGGAACGCAAAGCAATTTATCACACCAATGTAATGATGTGTTTGGCCGAAGATTTTGCCGTTATATGCTTAAATACGATTGATGATAAAAAAGAGCGTAAACAACTTGTCAGAGAATTAAAAGAAGATGGTAAAGAAATTATTGTTATTACCGAAGATCAAGTAAATAATTTTGCAGGAAATATGTTGCAAGTATTGGGAGCAAGTGATGAACGTTATATTGTGATGTCAAATTCTGCATTTCAAAGTTTAACTCCTGTGCAACGAACAATCATAGAGCGTTATTGTAAGATTTTGTCAAGTTCGTTAGATACTATTGAGGCTTGCGGAGGCGGATCTGCTCGCTGTATGATGGCTGAGGTTTTCTTGCCGAAAGTGTAATTTACCACAGTTGCAATCACGTTGAATCTGTCATTTATGTGAAGTAAAGTTTACGACTGTCGCTCTACGACCGACAAAAAAAACAGCAACGCCCAACAACATAAGGCGTTACTGCAAAATTTGGTTGTTAGTTAAGTTTTAAATCTTATTTTAAAAGAGAATCATGATTTTTAAAATAGTTATTTCTAACCTATGACAACCCAATTTTAAATAGTACGGTTAGTTACTATTTAATTTTTAGAAATACTTCCGCCAGAAGATTTAGATTTAGATACTGTTTTAGGATTTCCATAAAAGTCAATACTTCCGCCACTACTTGCTGATGCTGTTATTTTTTCACTTGCATGTACTCTGATACTTGCACCACTTGATACATCAGATTTAGAAATTTCAGATTTTAAATTATTTGCTTTGATATGACTACCGCTACTTGCATTTCCATCAAAAGTCTGTGTTGTTCCACTAAGTTTCATATTTGCTCCACTTGAAGTGTTACAATCAACATTGTCAGCATTTATTTCGAGATTCAATCCACTTCCACTTGAAGAGTTTAAGGTTAATGAAGTTGTTTTGATGACACCCTTTCCTTTTACATGTGCACCACTTGATGTCTTAATGTTATTGATATCAACAGCAGTTAAATACACATTTTTTGTTGCACGGTTTACATTCTTATCAAAATAAATTTTAAGAACATCTCCTTCAACTTCAGTAACTAATAAATCCATAATATTTTCATCTGCCTCTACAGATAAATCTACATTATTTCCTTGTGTTAAATATACTTGTATTCCTTGACTTACTTTTATTGCTGTGAAATCAGACGAGATATTTCTATCTTCAGAGATAACATCTCCATTTCCTTGAATTCCAAATCCGCCAACCATACATGATGTTGCTGTGATTAGAATTAATAATAATACTGTGATTTTTGTTTTCATAATTATTGTTTTAAAGTTTGTGTAAAATTAATTAGTTTTTATCTGTTGCTAAAATTGCATTTACTCAATTGTTGTTTTTATAGGATGAGTTGTTATTTAATTACAATACCATTTTCATCAATTTTTACTTTTACATCTCCATCATCAGTGGTGATATTTAACTTTACACCATTCTTGTCAATTTTTAGTTTTACATTTTCAGAATCAACATCAACTATTTTGTTTGATTTGCAGTCGAGACAATCCAATTGGTTCTTACCCATAATATAGTAGTGATCAATCATTCGCTTGTCATAGATATTTTGTTTGTTTGATACGTCATCTAAATAATTTCTTGTTGATTTGTCTAAATAGATAGTCGCGCCTTCAGGTAAATAAAGGATGACATCAACTTCTTGACCAAAAAAAGTGTTTTTAAAACCGTTTAAGAAATATCCATCTAATTTTAAATTAGAATTTGTTAAATTAAATTGATATTCCAATTTTTCTGCATTGGTGTTCGCATCACTATAATTTCTTCCTTGTGCTTCTTTTCTGATTTTTATATAAGCAACGTCAGAATCACTTTTACGAATATCAAAATCTACATCAGTTGAATATAATTTTTCAACACCATTGTCATTGATGCTTCTTAACCTTCTATTATGCCTTATATGCTTTGTATCCATAAAATCATCATTTAAAACCATAGAGATTTTAAGAGTATCATTAGCAATAATCTCAATATTTTGAGTTTTGGTATCTAAACCTTTGTATTTATAACGACTAGAGATATCTAATCCTGAAAAAATCAAACCTAAAATAGAGATAATCCATAAAGCCAATAAAGTTAAACTTGTAACTTTACTAAATGATTTTGCATTGTTCGATAGTATCTTCAAACCAAGCATAAATAGTAATACAAATGGTATCGCAATTGCTATAAAGAAAAATAAAACAATCAGCCAATATGGTAGTGCTGAGTGGAAAATTTCGGAAGGATAGTGTAAGAATTGATCTCCAAATCCTAAAAACTCAAGACTTCCCCAAGAAAATGCTCCAATAATTAAACCTAGCAATGTCAATGCTGAAACAATGATAATAAGTACTCCAATAAATTTTGCAAATACTTTTAAAATGGTAATTAAAATAGTGCCAACAGTATCTAAGAGTTCTTGAAATCCTGATTTTGACTTATTCCCGTATTTTTTTTTTATGTTGTTAGCACCATCTTTGACAGTTTCTGACAACTCGTTTGCCCCGTCTTTTACACGAACGGATAATGAATCAAATTCTTCACGAATTTTACGTTCTATATTGTCAATATTTACACGTTCGCCTTCCATTTCTAATTTTTCAGAAGTGCTTTCTGCTTTCGGAAGTAAAATCCATAATAAAGGATATGCTAAAAATCCAAATCCAAATCCAAACGCCATGATTAGCCAAAAGATACGAGACCAAATTGGTTCAATTCCTACATAGTGTGCTGTTCCAGAAGCAACTCCTCCTAAAAATTTATCATCAACATCGCGATATAATTTTTTAGAATTTTTTCTTCTTTTTTGAGTGTATGCTTGTTCTGTAAATAACTCTTCATCAACATTATAGTCTTCTGGTTGTCCCATAATTCCGATGATAGTATCTATATCTGCTTCGCTTACAACTTGACGTTGGTCAACAATTTTATCAGACAATAATTCGCTAATGCGCAACTCAATATCTTTGATGATTTCGTCTCTACCTTGAGGGTCATCACTCAATGATTTTCGGATAGCGTTTAAATATCTATTTAATTTTTGATATGCTGCTTCATCAATGTGAAAGAACATTCCGCCGAGATTTATATTTATTGTCTTATTCATTTTTTAGTTGATTTTGTTGTTGTTACAAGAGTTACAGCGTTTACCAAATCGCTCCAAGTTGTGTTTAATTCTTTTAAAAATAGTTTTCCAGTTTCTGTGAGTCCATAGTACTTTCTTGGCGGTCCAGAAGTTGATTCTTCCCAACGATAGTTGAGTAATCCTGCGTTTTTTAGACGTGTTAGAAGAGGATATATAGTTCCCTCAACTACCAATAATTTAGCATTTTTTAAGTGTCCAAGAATTTCAGAAGTATATGCATCTTCACTCTGTAGAATGGAGAGTATGCAGTACTCTAAGACTCCTTTTCGCATTTGTGCTTTTGTATTTTCAATCTTCATATTTTGAATGATTTATTTTATTATTTGACGAATTTTATTGTAAACGGATATTTATAATGTTCGCCTTCATTTGCTTTAATAGCAGCAAGAATAATTAACACAAATCGTACAATCCCTAAAATCCCTATGATTGATATTCCGCCGAAAAATCCAAATAGAGGGAAATCAAAATTAAAGTCGTTATTCATGTGATCTATTCTATCAAACATTCTAAAAATAGATCCGAATAAAAAGGGAATTAATGCAAGACCTAAAATAAATGTGTAAAGCAAGAAACTTAAATTAAAGTTTACCGCTTCTTTACCTTGCTCATCTAAAAATTCATTTTCATCTTTCTTTACTTGCCAAAAAATTAGTGGAGCGATAATTCCTCCTAACGGAAAAAAGTATCCTACAAATGCAGAGATATGAATTAAGAATGCGTTGTTATTATCGTTTTTTGTTGTCATCTGTGTTATGTCAGTTATATTACAATGCAAAGATATGGATAAAAGAAGGTATTATGCAATACAAAGTACTATATTTTAACATAACTTTAACGTTTGTATTTTCAATACTATACGTAGTATAGTAGCATCAGAAAATAAAAATGAGGGAAATGAAAGTTTTAAATTTTTTGGTAATTTGTCATTCTTGCGAAGGCAGGAATCCATAATTAAGTTAGGCTTAGATTCCTGCATTATTCATTGATTTTTATTTTAACATTGTGTTCGTGAACCTTCGATTTCGCAGGAATGACATAATGAAAAGAGACTTTATGTTTTTAGAAAAAAATCAGTAACTTGTTGGCAAATAATGAATGATATAAATGAAATTTACACCAAGTAAAATCAATCTTTTTTTGATGATGAAAATTCCTTTAGCATATATCGCTGGAGTGAGAATGAAATCATTAACAGAAAAAGAAATTATTGTAACTGTTCGTCATAGATGGATAAACCAAAATCCGTATAAATCGCTATATTGGGCTGTTCAAGGAATGGCATCTGAACTCACAACTGGAATTTTAGTAATGAAACAAATTACAGAAAATGGCAAAAAAATATCTATGTTAGTAACTGGACTAAATGGCAATTTCACTAAAAAAGCCAAAGGAAAAATAACATTTTCTTGTAATGATGGTGATAAAATAAAGCAGGCTATTGAAAAAACTATAAAAACCGGAGAATGGGAAACATTAACCTTAACTTCAGAAGGTTTTGATGAAGAGAATGAAAAAGTATCAAAGTTTGAATATGAATGGAGTATAAGAGCAAGAAATTAATTTGTAATTAAAAATAAAATACTATGAACGCACACGAAATAGATTACGAAATTTACGGAGAAGAAATGCAATATGTAGAGATAGAACTCGACCCACAAGAAGGTGTTATTGCAGAGTCAGGAAGTTTTATGATGATGGATACAAACATCAAAATGGATACCATTCTTGGTGATGGCTCTGGTCAATCAGAAAGCATTTTGGGAAAGATATTTTCGGCAGGAAAAAGATTGTTGACTGGAGAAAGTCTGTTTATGACTGTTTTTCATAATATTGGTCAAGGCAAAAAGAAAATATCATTTGCGGCACCATATCCCGGAAAAATAATTCCGATAGATTTAGAAGCGTATCAAGGAAAGTTTATTTGTCAGAAAGATGCATTTTTGTGCGCAGCCAAAGGAGTCTCGATTGGTGTAGAGTTTTCAAAGAAATTAGGAAGAGGAATGTTTGGAGGCGAAGGCTTTATCATGCAAAAATTAGAAGGAGACGGTTTGTCATTCTTGCATGTTGGTGGAACTGTAGCAACAAAAGAATTGGCTGCAGATGAAATTATTAAAATTGATACAGGATGTTTAGTAGGCTTTACCAAAGATGTTCGCTACGACATTGAATTTGTTGGCGGAATTAGAAATACTGTTTTTGGTGGTGAAGGACTCTTTTTTGCAACCTTGCAAGGTCCAGGAGTTGTGTATATACAATCATTACCATTTAGTAGATTGGCTGGAAGAATCATTGCCTCTATTCCTCGTCAAGGAGGGAAAAGTAGAGGTGAAGGTAGTATTCTTGGTGGAATAGGAGATATTTTAGATGGCGATAATCGTTTTTAGTCGCAACTACAGATAATTCACATAGCGTTTGTCATTCCTGCGAAGGCAAGAATCTATTTTAGAATATTTTACTTAGATTCCGTATCAAGTACGGAATGACAGACGAATGTCATTTCGACTTTAGGAGAAATCGCATCACATTGCTCACTAAATTTTAATAAAACTACTTCTCGTTAGCCTTAATGTTTGTAATAAAAACATCTAACTTCTTACCATACATAGATGCTTTTACCTTTTTAGAAAGCGAGTTGTTTACTGTATCTAGCAAAGTAATATGCGCATCATATAGTTCAGTTAAAGCAATATATGGAGCGACTTCACTATCAGTATTTCTAAGAGCAAAACTTGCTGAGTAACGGTATCTATTTTTTATTAAATTTTGTAAGTCTTCATCTAATTGTATGATTAGTTCATCGTCTTTTGCTGCTTGTGCGTCAAACATTTCTTTGACTAAATCTAAACGTTTCCCACTAAATTGAGTTGTCATTTTACGATATTTCTCTAATAATTGATGTGATTTTGAGCCTTCAATTTTAGCAGAAGTATAAAATTTTTCTAATTTGGTGTTGATAGTGATTGTTCCCTTTTCGCCAAAGAAATCAATTTTTTGATCACTTTTTTCTTTTAAAGTCAAATAGTATAGTTGAGGTTCTGTATTTTGATCTGAAAGTATAAAAGTGCTTTCACCTTTTAAGGCGATTGAATCTACAGAGACTAACAAGGTGTCTTGCATTTTTTGTAGATACAACGTTCCTTTTTGAAGCCCTTTAATTGTTCCTTGCACAGTCATATCACCTTTCTTATTGGTACAAGAAAGCAACGATACAATTAAAAGAAATGCTATAAAAATATTTTTAGTCATGCTAATTTGTTCAGAATTTTGAGGTTGCAAAAATAACTTTTTTTAGTTGATTAACCTCCGAATCCTGGAGAAACAACTCGCATTAATTCAGAAGAAATAATTGCGCCTAAAGTTCCGACAGCATAGCCAAAAACAGCCAATAAAACTCCAACTGTGGCAAGTGAAGGATGAAATGCCGATGCTACAATTGGTGCCGATGCTGCACCTCCAACATTGGCTTGACTTCCTACAGCAAGGAAAAAATACGGCGCTCTTATCAATTTAGCAACAACAATTAATAATATTGCATGAATCAACATCCAAATAACGCCAATGGCAATCAAGCCAACATTGTCAAAAATCATAGCCAAATCCATTTTCATACCAATAGAAACAACTAAGATATATATAAATACACTTCCAATTTTACTTGCACCAGCACCTTCAAAATTTCGTGCTTTGGTAAATGACAACGCAATGGCTATAATAGTTGCAATACTAATCATCCAAAAGAATGAAGATCCTAAAAATGTAAGTGAACTTCGTAAAGTTTCTCCTTCAAGTCCTCCAATCATTTCTTTAAAAAAGGGACTTAAAAAACCTGCTGATAAATGTGAAAAACCAACAGTTGCAAATGCTATTGCACCCATAATCATATAGTCTGTAAGACTGGGGTTTCGCTCTACATCTGAGCTGAATTTTGATACTTTTTCTTTTAAGGCTTCAATAGCAGAAGTATCTGCTTTTAGCCATTTATTAATACGATCTTTTTTCCCAATTCCTATCAGTAATAATGCCATCCAAATGTTTGCGACAACAATATCAACAAATACCATTCCTCCGTATAGTTTTTGGTTGTAGCCATATACTTCTAGCATTGCGGTTTGGTTTGCGCCGCCACCAATCCAACTTCCAGCAAGTGTAGCCAATCCTCTCCAAACAGCATCTGGACCAGCGCCTCCAACAGTTTCAGGAGATACCATCGAGATTAAAAGTATCGCAATTGGACCTCCAATAATTATTCCTACAGTTCCTGTAAAAAACATAATTAATGCTTTTGGACCTAGACTAAAAACGGCTCGTAAATCTAAACTTAAGGTCATTAATACCAATGCTGCAGGCAACAAATAACGACTTGCAACATAGTACAAACTTGATTTGTGTTTTACAACCTCTCCTATTTCGTTTACGGTTTCCCATTCAGGAGCAATCAATCCGAATGTTGTTAAAAATGCTGGTAACATGTACGCCATAAAAAGCGCTGGAACAATTTTGTAGAATTTTGACCAAAAGCCATTTTTTTTTGCTTCTGTATAGAATATAAACCCTAAGCAAAGCATTAATAATCCGAATACAATAGTGTCGTTAGTAAAAATAGGTGCGTTATCCATTAGTTAAGTTTGAATGAATGCGAAAGATAAGAATATTTTTTAGAGTAAAAAGGTGAAAGAAGAAGGTAACAGGTCAAACGCATTAAAACATTTATAATTTAGTTGAATTAAACACCTAAAAAACAATAAATTAAGTTTCTTTTTTCGATTAAAAATTCGTATATTTACCTGATTATCAAACAGATAAATATGAA